>DATNBJ010000084.1:0-9644 GCA_035572055.1 Thermoleophilaceae bacterium
CGTCCTCGGGTCTCGGCTTGCCCAGCAAGCCTTCGACCCTGCGTCCTTGATCAGCTTGATCTGGCGCGCCCCTAGCTCGCCCGCGCCTGCGAGCCCGCGCGTCCGAGCTAGTCAGCCCACCCGCGCCGCTCGGCGTCCTCGGGTCTCGGCTTGCCCAGCAAGCCTTCGACCCTGCGTCCTTGATCAGCTTGATCTGGCGCGCCCCTAGCTCGCCCGCGCCTGCGAGCCCGCGCGTCCGAGCTAGTCAGCCACCCGCGCCGCGTCCGCCTCGAGCCTCGCCGTGACCACCTCCTGCCCAGCGGTCAGGCTCGCCGGGTAGCCGGTCACGGCGGTCAGGTACGCGTTGCGCTGCAGGACGCTCACGCGCATCTCGCCGTCGCGGGCCGCGCGGACGCTGGCAGTTCGCGGCCGGTTGCCGAGCAGGGCGATCTCCCCGAAGCCGTCGCCGGGCTCGAGCGTCCTGATCACTTCGCCGTCCTGGACCACCTCGGCCCGGCCGGACTCGACGATGTAGAAGCGCTCCCCGGGCTCGCCCTGCTCGAAGACCACCTGTCCGGGGAGATACTCGGCGTGCTCGAGGCCGGCGCCGAGCTGCTCGATCGTCGCTGCCGGGAGCGTGCGCAGCATGGGAACTCCGCGCAGGATCTGGATGTCCGCGTCGCGCACGCCCATTCCGGCGTCGAGCCGGCGCAGCGCGGGCCAGCTCGCCGCCACGGCCAGCGGCGCCATCAGCCCGATCACGCCGAGCGCGACGCGAATGCCCAACAGGTCGATGATCAGCGGTGCGAACAGGCCGCCGGCGGCGACGCCGAGCGTGAGGATCGACTCGAAGCCCGCGAACATGCGTGCCAGGACGGTCTCGTCCGCGAGCCGTGCCAGCAGCGTGAAGCCGCCCACGTCGATCAGCGCGTTGCCCACGCCGACCAGGGCGAGCAGCGCGATCGCCGCGGCCAGGTGGGGGAGGGCGCCGATCAGGGCCAGCGGCGCGCCGAACAGCGCGATTCCGAGGCCGAACCAGCTTGCGAGCCGTCCGCGCTGGACGAGCCCGAAGGCGAAGATCGAGCCGAGCACCCCGCCCGCTCCGACGGCCGCGTTCAGCACGCCCACACCCGCGTTCCCCGTGTCGAGCAGGTCGATCGCAACCACCACGGCGAAGACGGTCAGGCAGCCGCGAGTGAAGGTCTGGACCAACCCGAGGCGTGTGATGAGCCGGAGCCCGCGATCGGCCCTGATGGCGCGGAAGCCGCGGAGCATCTCCCGGCCACCGCGGACGGCGGCCTCCGCACGCGGTGGGGCGTCGTAGCGAAGCCCGACCACGACCAGGCCCGCCAGGAGCGACGCGGCGGCGCACAGGGCGAACACCGCCGCCGGCCCGCTTGCGGCAAGCGCGACCGCCGCGACGGCCGGGCCGCCGAGCGTGGCGAGCGAGTCCAGCATGCCGCGGACCGCGTTGGCGCTCGTCAGCTCCTGCGGCGACTTGGCCAGGGCGGGCAGCAGCGCCGAGTGAGCGGGCCGGAACAGCGTCATGGCCACCGTGGCGATCGCGGCGAAGGCGTATGTGGCCACCGGCGTGGCCGTGGTCAGCGCCGCGCCGGCCAGCATCGCCGTCCTGACGGCACCCACCAGGGTCAGCACGCGCTCGCGGCGAACGCGGTCGGCCACCGTGGCGAGGAACGGCGCCAGCAGCGCGGCGAGCGCCATACGCGTGGCGGTGACGACGCCGACGGCCGTGGCCCCGCCGTCGCGGAACGCCACGACCCCGAGCGCGACCATGAACGCGCTCTCCCCCGCCCACATGGCCGCGAAGGAGATCTGGGCTCGGGAAAGTGGCCCGCTGTGCGCCACCTCTCCGATCGCCGCCCTGCGATCGCGGAACCTCGGGGAGAACCGGGCCACGCGCTCAGTTCGGCGCGAGCGGTCGCTCGCGAATGCTGCGGCGCTGGTCGTATGTGCCCCAGCGGAAGCCCGTCTCGTGCGGATCCGGCTGGAGCGGCGTGCGCGGAAGGTCGCCCTCCCGAACCTGGAGGTTGTACTCCACCGGGGCGAGATCGTTGGGACCGTCCGGATGGAACAGGGAAGCCAGGTACTGGAGCTGCCCGCGCCCGGGGCCCTGCTCGAACATGCCGCCGGCGTACGCGCCGATGCCGTGCGCGTCGCAGTGGTCGTAGGCGCCGAACAGCCGCCGGACGCTGCCGAAGCGGGAGGGCTTCAGGTTCAGGCGCCGGGGTTGCCAGGGCAACCCCTCGATGTCTTCGACCGATTCGATCGGCTCGTCCCACGTGATCCTGTCCCGGTGGCGGTCGAGCAAAGCGATCGTGTCGTCGGTGACCGCGGGGTCCTCGATCCAGGCATCCGACAGCCCCTCGATCACTCGCCGGTAGAGGTCGTGGTCCGGAGCCATCGCCACGGTGGCGTTGCGGTAGTGGCCCTTCATGTCGACCACGTCGACGCAGCCGAGCGCCGCGAGCTCCGCGACCAGGTCGCTGTTCCACAGCGGGGTGGCGTCGAGCTTGAAACGCAGGGTGGGATCGCTGCCGCGCAGCGCCCGCAGCGGAGCGAGGCCGGCGGCGTCCTCCACCCGAGTGGACACCACGAAGTTCACGGGCGTCGCCACGCGCTCGACGGCCGCCTGCAGCGAGAGGCCGTTCTGCCGCAGTGCGAGATCGAGCGCCGCGCTCTCGAATGCCCAGCGGCGGTAGAGCCGCGAGCTCTCGCGGATCGGCTCCACCGGAAACAGGTCGGCCAGCCCCAGCAGCGTCGAGAACTCGTCAAAGGTGCGCGTCCCGCGCAGCCAGGAGAGATCGCCCGCGTGGCGGAGCAGCTCGATCTGGTCGATCTGATCCCACGTGATGTCCTCGCCCTGTCCCTCGTGGCCGCCTCCGATCAGCCGGACCACGGTCGAGATCTTGGTGAATCCGCTGGTGGTATCGCGCGCCATCGGCAGCAGCTCGCAGCGCTCGATCCGCAGCGTCAGGCCGGCGACGCGTGAGTAGGTCGCACCGGCGGACGGCGCGGTGCGGTCGTCTTCGTCCGACGGGAGATCCATCTCGGAGCCGCGAAGCGACACGGACGTCAGGGTACAAAGGGTTAGCATTGCCCGAGTGGAGACTCGCCGCGCGCTGCTCCTGATCGCCGACATCGGCGGTTACACGGAGTACATGCAGTCGCATCGGACGATGCTGGGACACGCGGAGGCGGCGACCACACGGTTGCTCGAGAAGGTGGTCGATGCGGCGCCCGGCTTCGAGCTGATCGAGATCGAGGGCGACGCCGCCTTCCTCTCACGCGATGGCGATGGGCTGGATGGCATGGGCGAGCTTGCCGCGATCACCGACGCCGCCGTGGCCATGCACGGCGCCTTCCATGCGGAGCGCCGGCTGGTCGAGCTGAACCTCTGCCCCTGCACGAGCTGCACCCAGACGGCGGGCCTGAAGTTGAAGTTCGTCGCTCACGTCGGGGAGGTCGCGACGCAGAAGATCAAGCGACACCGGAAGCTCGTCGGGATGGACGTGATCTATGTCCACCGCCTCCTCAAGAGCCGGGTGCCCGTGCCGGAGTACGTCCTTCTCTCCGAGGACCTCTACCGAAACGGGGGCACGGACCAGCCGATGCAGGAGATTTCGCAGGATCTCGATGGGATCGGGGCGGTGCGCACCTATTTCGCGGAGGTCGACAGCCTGCCCGGGCCTCGAGTTCCCGTGCCGGAGCCCTCCTTCTCCCGGCGCCTCGGCGCCACCGTCGGGATGCTCGGTTGGGGCGTGCAGTCGAAGCTCCGGCGGCGCAGCGCACGCCCGGAGCCGACCGGGGCTACGTGAGCTCGGCCAGCTTCCGCTCCAGCAGGCGGCGCTCGGCGTCGTCGTGCACCAGCGCGAGCGCCCGCGCGTAGGCAGAGCGCGCCTCCTCCAGACGGCGCAGGCGGCCGAGCAGGTCGGCGCGCGTGGCGTGCAGGTAGCGGTAGTCGTCCAGTTCGAGCGAGTCGACGATCGCGAGCCCCGCCTCGGGGCCCTCGGCCTCGGCGACGGCCACCGCCCGGCTCAGCTCCACCACGGGCGACCCGGTGATGCGCGCCAGCTCCCCGTAGAGCGCGGCGATCTCCGCCCAGTCGCGCGGCTCGTCGGCGTGGAGGGAGGCGATCGCCGCCTGCAGCACGTAGGGCCCGCGGCCGCGCAGCGCGAGCGCCCGGTCCAGGACGGCGCGCCCCTCGGCGATCCGCTCGGCATCCCACAGCGAGCGGTCCTGGTCGGCGAGCAGCACGAGCTCGCCATCGGAGAAGCGGGCCTCGCGGCGCGCGTCGAGCAGCAGCATCATGGCCAGCAGCCCGTGCACCTCCGGCTCGTCTGGCATCAGCTCGGCGAGCGAGCGGCCGAGGCGAATGGCCTCGGCGGCCAGGTCGCCGCGCCCGCCGTAGCCCTCGTTGAAGATCAGGTAGACGACCGCCAGGACGGCGGCGAGCCGGTCCGGCAGCAGATGGTCGTCTGGCACGCGGAAGGGAATGCCGGCCGCCTTGATCTTCCGCTTGGCGCGCACCAGCCGCTGCGCCATCGTGGCCTCGGGCACCAGGAATGCCCGCGCGATCTCCTCGGTGGTCAGGCCGCCGAGCGTGCGCAGCGTCAGCGCCACCTGCGCCTCGGTGGCCAGCGCCGGGTGGCAGCAGGTGAACACGAGCTCGAGCCGCTCGTCGGGGAAGGTCGCGTCATCCACGACGTCCTCCGCCGCCTCGGGCGTATCGAGCAGCCTGGTCTTCACCGCGAGCGTGCGGTCGCGCCGGATGCGGTCCACGGCGCGGTTGCGCGCGGTGGTCATCAGCCACGCGCGCGGGTTGGACGGCGTGCCCTCGCGCGGCCAGCGCTCGGCAGCGATCGCGAATGCCTCCTGCGCGGCCTCCTCGGCGAGGTCGAAGTCGCCGAGGAAGCCGATCAGGGCAGCGAGGACGTAGCCCCACTTGTCGCGGAAGGTCTGGTCGAGGCTCGTTACCACTCCACCAGCGGCCGGATCTCGATGGCGCCGCCCATGCTGGCCGCCGGGATGCCGGCGGCGAGCTCGATCGCGGCGTCGAGGTCGTCGGCCTCGAAGAAGAGGTAGCCGCCGACCGCCTCCTTCAGCTCCACGAAGGGGCCGTCGGTGGTCAGCGTCCTGCCGTCCTCCACGCGCACGGTGGTGGCCGTCTCCGGCTCGCCCATCTGGAGCCCGGGCGTGACGTTCGGGTTCTCGTTGAGCTTCTGGTACGCCGCGAAGACGGATTTCTGCTCGTCCTCGGAGAGACGGCCCCATGCCTCGGGGTCGCGCGGGGTGGGGGTTGTGCCTTGATGGATCAGCAGCATGTACTTCATCGATTCCTCCTTCTCAGGGATGGTCGCCCATGAGACGAACGGGAAGGGGCGAAATCGACACCCCGCGAACTTGATCCGTCATGAGGGCCTGGTTCCTGCTCGCCGCCGCCGCGCTGGCCGCCGCCGTGATCCTCCTGCGCGGCGGCCACGGAGACGGGCTGAACGCGCGCGTCGTGCGCCCGGTGGACGGCGACACGCTCGTGGCCAGCGCGGACGGGCGGCAGTTCTACGTGCGGCTCCTGGGCATCGACACGCCCGAGACGCACCGGCCCGGCCGGCCGGTGGAGTGCGGCGGGCCCGAGGCGTCCGCCAACATGCGGGCGCTCGCGCCGCCGGGCACGCGCGTGAGGCTCGAGACCGATCCGACCCAGGACCGGGTGGACGGATACGGCCGGCTGCTGGCCTACGTGTGGCTTCCCGGCGGCCGCCTCATCGAGGACGAGCAGCTCCGCTCGGGCTGGGCGACGAACTACGTGTTCGACGGGAAGCCGGTCTCCCGCTACGCGCGATTGCTGGCGTCCGAACGGGTGGCGAGCCGCAAACGGCTTGGGGTATGGACGAAATGCGGCGGCCGCTTCCACGCCGTTCCTTGAACCCATTCGTCCATTCGTCCAGAGGCATCTCAAGGAGCCCGTCCCAGAGCCCGAAACAGGTACTGGCTCATGCGTTCACGCGCCAAACCCTCGGAGCCGTTCCCCCGCCTCGACCACGCGTATGGCGACGGCGCTCTGCCCGATCTCGTGTCGGGTGCGATGTGGACCGCCACGGCGGTCTTCGGCCTGCTGGCACTGGCCCTTCCGGGCAACACGAAGGTGCACGTGATCCCCGCCCTGGCGGTCGCCGGATTCGCCCTTGGCTGGGGCGCGGCCTCCTTCTGCCTGGGCATGCGCGGCCACACCATGTCGATCGACGTGCGCGCGGGAGTGACCGCCGGCGTGATGCCGCTCGTGGCGATCGCGCTCTGGGCCACCGGCGGGTCGGGCAGCTTCATCCAGCCGGTGCTGCTGCTCACCGTGCTGTTCGTGGCCTACTTCTTCCCGCCGCGGCTGGCGGCTCCGCTCGCCGCCCTCTACGTCCTCTGTTACTCGACCCCGCTCTTCTACGACGACCGCGCGCTGTCCGCCGGATATCCCGCGCGCGTCCTGATGTTCGCCGTCGCCGTGGCCTGCGCCACCGGCGCCATGGCCGTGCTCAAGCGCCGGCTGCTGCGGGCCGAGGCGACCCAGCGCGAGATGGCCGAGCGCGACCCGCTCACCGGTGTGCACAACCGCCGCAGCTTCGACCGGGCGCTGGCCCACGCGCTTCACGGCCACGCCGAGCACGTGGCCCTGGTGGTCTTCGACTTCAACGACTTCAAGCTGATCAACGACGAGCACGGCCACCCGGTGGGCGACTCGGTGCTGAGCGCCGTGGCCGAGGCGTGCCGCAACGTGGTGCGCGACGGCGACTGCCTGGCCCGCATCGGCGGCGACGAGTTCGCACTCATCGCGCCGGGCGCCGGCCAGGAGGGCGTCGAGCGCGTGGTCGCGGGGCTCGACCAGGTGATCTCGCACGCGCAGATGCCCACGGGCGTGCGGCAGGTGCACGCCACCTTCGGCTGGGCGGTGTCTCCGGGGGACGGAATCGACTCGAACGAGCTGTTCCGGATGGCCGACCAGCGCCTGATCGCGCGCAAGCGCGGTGGCAGGCGCCCGCGCGGGCCCGTCCGGCTGACACAGATCAAGCCGGCGACCGCTTAAGAGGTACTTGCAGCCTCAACCACGGGTATCGTCAATGAAGGGCCATGGCGATCACCAGCGGGACCGATACGAAGCCGGACCAGGATTGCCGCGACTGCTTCGGTCGTGACGTCTTCCACGGCGAGGAACCCGACGCTCCCCACGCGCCCGCCGACCTGCAGGCACCCAGCGAGCGCAGCTTCCGCGACTTCATCCGCGCGCACAAGCGAATCTTCCTGGCGCTCCTCGGCGTGGTGGCCATCACCGTGTTCATCGCGGCGGTGCTGCCGCAGATAGCCGGCTTCGGCGACACGCTCAAGCGGATCGAGAAGGGCGACAAGAGCTGGCTCTTGCTCGGCGTGTTCTTCGAGGTGCTGTCGATCGGCAGCTACATCGCCGTGTTCAAGGTCGTCTTCACGGTCGACGAGGTGGACCTCGGCTGGCGCGAGAGCTACCAGATCACGCTGGCGGGTCTCGTGGCCACGAAGCTGTTCGCGGCCGCGGGCGCGGGCGGGGTCGCACTCACCGCGTGGGCGCTGCGGGCGTCGGGCCTGCGCGGCCGCAGGGTGGCCGAGCGCCTCGCGAGCTTCGAGATCCTCCTCTACTCGGTCTACATGGCGTCCCTCGCCATCTTCGGGCTGGGCCTGACCACACGCCTGTTCCCGGGCGAGTCCCCGACGGGCGTCACGGTGATCCCCGCGGCGTTCGGCGCCGGCGTGATCGTGCTCTGCCTCCTGTTCCGCTGGCTGCCCGACGACATGAGCCACCTGCTGGGCAGGCTCTCGGGCGGCTCGCATCGCCGGCGCAAGCTGCTCGAGGGGATCGGGACGATCCCGACCACGATCCACGACGGCGTGGTGGGGGCCATCGGCCTCGTGCGCAAGCCGCGGATCGAGCTGCTGGGCGCGGTGGGCTACTGGGCCTTCGACATCGCCTGCCTCTGGGCCGCCTTCCACGCCTACGGCGGCTCGCCGCCGATCGCGGTCGTCGTGATGGCCTACTTCGTCGGCACGCTCGCCAACGTCATTCCGATCCCCGGCGGTGTCGGCGGCGTCGAGGGCGGCATGATCGGCGCCTTCATCGCGTTCGGCGTCGACGGCAGCACGGCGGTGCTCGCCGTTCTCTCATACCGCGCGCTGTCGTTCTGGCTGCCCACGGTGCCGGGTGCGCTCGCGTACTTCCAGCTCCGCAAGACCGTGGGCGAGTGGCGCGCCGGCGAGCCCGAGGCGGAGCCCTCGCCGGCGACGTAAGCATTCGGTTTCGGCCGACGCTAATACGGGCAGACACCAGCCACTTTCTGCAGGGAGACGCGCGTGACCGACCGTCGCTATACCGCCTACCGCCGGGTCCGGATCAAGCTGGGTGTGCTGGCAACGGAGATTGAGCTGTGTCCCGAGGAACGGCTGCTGTTCGAGGACTGCGCCGAGGGTCTTCTCCTCGCGCGCGAGGATGACGACGAGGTGCGCGAGCTGCGCCTGAAGGCGGCCGTGGGGCTGTCGCTCCTGGTCGGCTCGGAGCGGATCACGAGCACCGAGGCGGACGCCCTCTACGAGCAGGTCGTGCTCTGCGGACCCATCTTGGCGCGCGACTCCACGGCCGCTTAGCAAGGCCGCAAAAGGTTTCTTCGCGGAGCCTATGCATTAAGGCGTAGCCCCGTCTGGGGCATACCAGTGCGGGAACAAGTTGCTCACACCAGAGTCACGGCGGACGCAGTGCAGGGGGCAAGGCGCATCCGCCGGGGCGCCAGGAGGGCACAATGGGTTCGCGCAAGATCGCCAGCGCTGTCGGAGCAGCGCTGGTCCTCGCATTCGCATGTTCGCTGGCCGTGGCAGCCGTTCACGGCACGCGCGCCACAGCGGTCATCAGCCGCAACGCGAATGGCCCGAGTCGCGGCGGCTCGTTCTCCCAGGACGGCCGCAAGGTCGACTACTACGCCTTCGCGAGCATGGCTTCGAACCTCGTCGGCGGCGACACGAACGGCCGCCAGGACGTGTTCGTCCTTCACCGCGGCACGTCTCCGTCCGCGCTGGGCGGCGAGCTCACGCGCGTGAGCGTCAGCACCGGCGGGCAGCAGGGCAACGGCGACAGCGGCAACCCGTCAGTGGACGGCGACACCGGCCACACGCCGCACTGCGTGGCGTTCCAGTCCACGTCCACCAACCTTGCGCCCGGCGCGATGTCCGGCGCGCCGCACGTCTTCGTCCGCAACCTGCGCTCGCGTCGCACGACGCTCGTCAGCGTGGGCCAGGACGGCGCCACCGATCCGACGATCGACGGCGAGTGCGAGTTCGTGACCTACACGCAGAACGGCGTCGTCTTCCTGCGCGACCTCGTCGCGGGCAGGACCTACGGGATCGCGCACGGCGTGCAGCCCGACCAGGAGACCGACGGCAAGGGCGTGGCCTACGTCCGGGACGGCCAGGTCTACTACCAGGCGTTCCAGAAGATCTACAACCACGGTCACCCGAAGGTGGTCGAGCGCGGCCGCGAGCGGCTCGTCAGTGCCGGCGCCCACGGTGCCGGCAACGGAGCCAGCGCGCACCCGTCGGTGAGCGACAACGGCGACTACGTCGCGTTTGAGTCCACCGCCACGAAC
>DATNBJ010000085.1:0-3203 GCA_035572055.1 Thermoleophilaceae bacterium
GCCGGCCTTGCGGTGAAGACGATCGAGGACTTCCTCGGCAACGGCGTGAAGATCAACCACGTGGTCGAGGTGAGCTTCCAGGACTTCCCGAAGCTGATCGACTCGCTGGGCGGCATCGACGTGAACCTGAAGCGCTGCGTGGTGTCCCGGAACGTGTTCGAGAACGGCAACGTCTTCCGCCTGAAGAAGGGCGACCATCACCTCGACGGGCAGCAGGCGCTCGAGTTCTCCCGCATCCGGGAGAACAAGTGCGCGCCGAACGAGACCGACATCCAGCGCGCGGAGCGCCAGCAGCTCGTGCTTCAGCGAATGCGGGCGAAGGCCGTGTCGCCGGGCACGTTCTTCCGGCTGCCATGGGTCTCGTGGAACGCGCCGCGCGCGGTGCGCAGCGACATGGGCGGCTTCGGCCTCAGCGGCATGTTCACCGACCTCGTCACCGGCGGCTCGGGCACCACGCACGTGCTGACCCCCTCCGGTCCCGGGCCGGCGGGCAGCCTGATGATCTCGCCCGCCGAGCGCCAGACGGCGGTGAAGGAGCTGCTGGGGCAGTAGGCGCTAGTCCGAGGACGACGACGAGCCGCTGTCGCTCTTCTTCGAGTCGTCCTTCTTCGAGGAGCCGCTGTCCGAGGACGACGACTCGGAGCTGCTCGATGCAGCCGAGCGCTTCTTCGACCCGTAGTCGGTCGTGTAGAAGCCGGAGCCCTTGAAGTGCACCGCCACCGGGTGGAAGACCCGCTGCACCGTGGCGTCGCAGGTGGTGCAGTTGGTGATCGGATCCTCGCTCATCCGCTGCATCACCTCGAAGGTGTGGCCCCGCTCGCAGCGATACTCGTAGATGGGCATGGCACTCTCAGTATAGGAGTGCTGACCACTCCCAAGTCCGCTCTGGAGCGGGCTAGGCGGCCTCCCGAACCGCCTCTTCGGCCGGGGGGCGGGGTGCTGAGAGGTCGTCCACGAGGGAGACCCTCATGGAGTGCCAGACAAGCCAGCGCGCCAAATGACTGGTCGCTCGCCACGGCGCCCTCAGCGCAACGGTGACCATGCCGTCAGGTTACCCCGCGTCCGGTCGGCGTAACGGTTGCTTCTGCCGAGAATGCCGGATCTTCCGGGCTCGCTAGGGTTCTGCCCCATGCCCCAAGACGTGGTGACGATGGAGAAGATCGTCGCGCTGTGCAAGCGGCGCGGCTTCATATTCCAGTCCTCCGAGATCTACGGAGGCCTGGCCTCCACCTACGACTACGGCCACTACGGAGTCCTGCTCAAGCAGAACGTGAAGAACGAGTGGTGGCGCGCCGTGCTCCAGGAGCGTGACGACATGGTGGCGCTCGACGCGGCCATCCTCATGCACCCGAAGGTGTGGGAGGCCTCCGGCCACCTCGCCGGCTTCTCCGATCCGCTCGTGCAGTGCCTCGGCGAGTGCAAGCAGCGGTTCCGGGAGGACCAGCTCCGCGAGGCCCAGCCCGAGGGCGAGCTGAAATGCCCGAAGTGCGGCGGCGACCTCACCGAGCCGCGCCAGTTCAACCTCATGTTCGAGACGAACATGGGCCCGGTGAAGGAGGAGGGCTCCACCGTCTACCTCCGTCCGGAGACCGCCCAGGGCATCTTCGTGAACTTCAAGAACGTGCTCCAGTTCTCGCGCAAGAAGCCGCCGTTCGGCATCGCGCAGGTGGGCAAGTCGTTCCGCAACGAGATCACGCCGCAGAACTTCATCTTCCGCACGCGGGAGTTCGAACAGATGGAGATCGAGTTCTTCGTGCCCCCGGCCGAGGCGCCCGACTGGTATGAGCGCTGGAAGGAGCTGCGGCTGAGCTGGTACACGGACCTCGGCATCCGGCCGGACCACCTGCACCTGCGAGAGCACGGAGCCGACGAGCTCTCCCATTACTCGAGCGGCACCTCCGACATCGAGTACCTGTTCCCGATGGGCTGGTCCGAGCTCGAGGGCATCGCCAACCGCGGCGACTTCGACCTGACCCAGCACGCCAAGCACTCGAACGAGAAGCTCGAGTACGTGGACTCCGCCACCGGCGACCGCTATGTGCCGCACGTGATCGAGCCCTCCGCCGGCGCCGACCGCGGCACGCTGGCGTTCATGGTCGACTCCTATGACGAGGAGGAGGTCGAGGGCCGGGAGCGTGTCGTGCTGCGGCTCCACCCGCGGCTGGCGCCGGTGAAGGTCGCGGTGCTGCCGCTCGTGAACAAGGACGGCCAGCCGGAGCTCGCGCGCAAGATCTACGAGGACCTGCGCAAGCGCATGTGGGCCGAGTTCGACACGGGCGGCTCGATCGGCAAGCGCTACCGCCGCCAGGACGAGATCGGCACCCCGTGGGGAGTCACCGTGGACCACCAGACTATGGAGGACCAGACGGTGACCCTGCGCGACCGCGACTCGCTCACGCAGGACCGCATCGCGATCGACCAGCTCGGGCCCGAGCTCGAGCGGCGACTTGCCACTCCGTGGCAGACGCCCAAGCTGGGCGGCGGCGAGGCCCAGGCCGCCTAGCGGCAGTTGGCCTTCAGGTACTGATCGATCCGGCCGCGCCGCCACCACGTCCTCCGCGGTCGCGGGGTTCGCCGCAGCGCATAGCTGTAAACCGCGTCGGCGTGCTCGCGATAGAGCCGCTCGTGCCGGGCGGTGGCGTCCATTGCCAACCTACTGTCCGGCATCGGGGCCGACCTTGCACCCCGCCGCCGTCAGTAGGCCAGCCGAGTGATCAGCCTGAGGGACGCCTCCGGGCCCGGCCAGTTCTGACGCAACAGCTCGGGGCCGCGGGCGCGCAGGACGATTCGCAGCACGAGGGCAACGAGGATCGCGTCGTCGAGCTGGCCGGCCACCGGGATGAAATCCGGCACGAGATCGAGCGGCAGCGCGAGGTAGCCGATCATCAGGAACACGAGCGCCTTCCGCCGGCGAGGCACACGCTGATCCGCGAGCAGGCGGCGGAAGAGCACGATGCACCTCTAGTGGACAGTGGACGGTGCACAGTGGACAGGAACGGCGAGGGCGCCGGCCCTGTCCACTGTCCTACTGTGCACTGTCCACTCAGTCCGCGCCGAGCAGGAAGCGCGCGGTATGGATTCCGAGCTGGAAGGCAGAGTCGCTGTCCCAGTCCGGATCCGAGATGAGCTGCATCGTGATCCCGTCGGCCAGGCTGAGCAGGATCGACGCGACGTCGCCGGGATCCTCGCGGAGCTTCAGCACG
>DATNBJ010000086.1:0-2819 GCA_035572055.1 Thermoleophilaceae bacterium
TCGGTGAGGACCAGCTCGAAGTAGCGCCTACGCAGCGGTTTTCCGGTCCACCAGCGGTCCTCGACCACCCAGTCCTCGTTGACCGCGTCCACGTTCGTGCGGCCCACCATGACGGGCACGCCGCCCGGGCCCGCCTGCACGGTCACGCGGCGGGGAACGCCCAGGCGGCGGACGCTGCTCATGCGCCGTCGGGCTCGAAGGGCGCCAGCACCGCGCGGCGCTCGGGCAGGCGCGAGTCGGGGTCGACCGAGAGCACCCGCAGGGCCGCCTCCGACCCCGCCGCCTGGCGCGCCTGGCGCACCGCCTCGCCGATGCGGGAGCGGCGGTCCTCCTCCGAGCCGCGCTCCTCGATCAGCCGCGCCTGGTCGCGCGCCGGCGGGCCGAACGCCTCCACCTCCACGCCGAGCGTCTCGGCCGGGGCGGGCAGCTCGCCGAGCTTGGGGACGAGCACGATCTTCAACCTCGCCAGATCCGCGCTCGCCTGGCGCAGCGTTACGGTGGTGCGCCAGGTGCCGCCCTCCACGAACCGCGCCGACAGGGCCAGCGACCGCAGCGACCGCCCCCGCCGCTCGGGCCGGGCGAGCAACCGCGCGATCAGCAGCTCGAGCGCGTGCTCCAACTGCGGCCCCGACGCCGCCTCGTGCAGCGCCAGCCGCTCCACCACCGGCTCGGGCGGGCGGCGCGGCTCGAGCGGCGTGTCGCGTCCGCGAGCGAGCTCCAAAGCGAGCAGGCCGGGGTGGCCGAAGCGCTCGGCCATCGCGGCGTCGGGCAGCGAGGCCAGCTCGCCGAGCGTGCGGATGCCGAGCCGCTCGAGCGTCTCCGGCAGCCCGGCGAGCTCCGGCCGCGAGCGCAGGAGCCGGACCGGCAGCGGCGCGAGGAACGTCCGCACCGCGCCGGCGCCGACCACCTCCGCGGCGCGCCGCGGCCGTGCGCGCAGCGCCGCCGCGAAGGAGCTGAAGCGGCTGGGCGCAGCACCGATCCGCGCGCCGCGTCCGGCGCCGCCGCCGTCGCGCCCGGCCAGCGCCCTGCGCGCCGCCGACAGCACGCCCTCGAGGTGGCCGCCGTGGATTCCCCTGAGCCCGTCCGCCTCGAAGAAGGCCTGGCCCGCGTGGTCCGACTCGACGCTCGCGCCGATTCCCTCGAGCCGGTCGAGCAGCTCGTTCCACAGGCCGCGCACGCCGTCGGGGTCGGGCGGCACGAGCCGCAGCCCGGGGCAGCGCGTGAGCGCCTCGCCGAGCCTCATGCCCGCGAGCACGCCGAACGCCTCGGCGGCCGCGGACACCTCCCCCACGACCTGCGTCCCTCCCGGCTCGGGGGCCAGGGCGATCGGCTCCGCCAGCAGCGCCCGCCGCTCGCCGAGCGCCGCGATGAGGGCGAAGCGGGAGAGCATGACGCAGACGACCATGGGCGAACACATGTTCGCATATGTCCGTCCGGGGCGAAAGGTCATAATCGCGTCATGCGCCGCTTCAACCTCCACAAGGCCGAGTTCCGCTACGACGACGAGGACCCCGCCGGCTACAGATCCGCCGTCGCTGATGTCGGCGGGGTGCTCGGCGCCAAGGAACACGCGACCTACGTCTACGAGCTTCCTCCCGGCCAGGCGCTGTGCGCGTACCACTACGAGTACGTGGAGGAATGGCTGATCGTGCTCGAGGGCAGCCCGACGGTGCGCCTCCCGGAGAGCGAGGAGCAGCTCGAGCGGGGCGACGTGGTCGTCTTCGAGCCGGGCCCGAAGGGCACCCACAACGTGATCAACCACGGCTCGGACACCGCCCGGGTGCTGATGTTCTCCTCGACCCGGCTTCCGGGCGTCGCGGTCTATCCGGACAGCGACAAAGTCGCCGTCTTCACGGAGGGCGGGCAAGACGACATTCGGGTGTTTCGCGAGCGGGGCGGCGCGGGCTACTGGGAGCGAGAACGGCTCTAGAAAGCCAGTTGCAGCCTCTTAACGACGCCCATCGAACTTCTTAAGCCAGCTTTAACAAAGCTCGGCAATCTGCTTGACGTTCTCTCCTCCCGCCCGCGGCCCGGTATGGCCTCCTCCGGGTCGCGGGCGGCCCCTCTTCACAGAGCCGGTCTCAGACAACTGAGGCCGGCTCTTTTTTCGCTCAACCAGCGGCTGCGTAATGCCGATGGACAACTGGTGAGGGCACGAATCGAGACCGCCTGCCTCGGCGTGTTCGCCGTTCTGGCGAGCTACTGGGTGGCCTTCCGGCCCACGTTCGTCGGCGACTACGAGGTCGACGGCTCCCCCACAATCCACGCGCTGATCCACGGCCACCTCCACGCGCCGCAGCCGGCGATGGGGCCGCTGTCGATCTTCCTGCGCGCGCCGTTCGTCTGGCTGGTCCGCGACGGCTCGCTGCTCGACCAGTACCGCATGGGCTCCTTCGCGTGCATGCTCGTGGCCGCCGCGGTCGGCGTCCACCTGGCCACCCGCGTGCGTGCCGCCGGGCGCTCGCCCTGGCTCGCCTTCGGCGTCGTGGCCTTCACCCTCCTCAACCCCGCGAACTTCCACGCCGTGGCAAACGGCCATCCCGAGGAGATCATGTGCGCCGCCCTCTGCGTCGCGGCCGTGGTGGCCGGCCTCGAGCGGCGCTCCGTCCTCGTGGCGGGCCTGCTGCTCGGCCTCGCCATCGCCACCAAGCAGTGGGCGGTGCTCGCCATCGGCCCGACGCTCATCGCTGCCGCCGGCGGGCGGATCAGGACCGCCGCGCTCGCGATCGCCCTCGCCGCGGTGCTGATGGCGCCGCTGGCGCTCGCCAACATGAACGGCTTCACCACGGCCAACCGCACGAGCGCCGACGCGACCATTG
>DATNBJ010000087.1:0-14300 GCA_035572055.1 Thermoleophilaceae bacterium
CCCGTGTACGACGCGACGGGACGATGGCGATGTCATCGAAGCCGTAGGCGCGGCGGCCTTTCTTGCCTCGACCGATCTCTACTTCCATGGCGGCATCCTATGTTCGGCGGCGGACCGAAAAGGACGATACCAACGGCCGCCGGGAGGTCCCGGCGGCCGATTTCCGCAGGTTGCGGGGTTCTAGGCGGCGTCCGCTCCGGCGACCACTCGCAGGCGCTCGAGCGCCCGCCGGATGAGCCGCGAGACGTGCATCTGGGAGATGCCGATGCGGTCGGCGATCTCCACCTGGGTGAGCCCCTCGGCGAAGCGCAGGTAGAGGATCGACCGCTCGCGCTCGGGCATCGCCCTGAGAGCACGGCCGAGGACGGCGCTGTGCTCGACGAGGTCGAGGCGGTCGTCGTCCCTGCCCAGCGAGTCGGCGAGGCTGGCGCGATCGTCGTCGCTGGAGCGCAGTGGCGCGTCGAGCGAGACCGTGTCGTAGGCGGCGCCCGCCTCCATCGCCTCGAGCACCTCTTCGACCGGGAGGTTCAGCTCGGCAGCGACCTGCTGGGGCGAGGGCGAGCCGCCGAGCGGGCCCGACAGGCGCTCGATGGCCTCGTTGACCTTCAGCACGCGCTCCTGCATGCCGCGGGGCACGTGGAGCGCCCAGCCGGCGTCGCGGAAGTGGCGCTTCAGCTCACCGAGGATCGTCGGCACGGCGTAGCTCGAAAAGCCCGCGCCGTGCTCCGGCTCGAAGCGGTCGATCGCCTTGACGAGGCCGACCGAGGCAACCTGCACGAGGTCGTCGAGCGGCTCGCTGGCGCGCTCGTAGCGCCGCGCGAGCCGGCGGGCAAGCGGCAGGAAGCGCTCGACGAGCTTCTCTCGGGCGAGCATGTCGCCCTCCGCCTGATAACGGCTGAACAGCAGCTCGTCGCGCTCGAGTGCGCGTACCTGTGGGTGTCCATTACGTGCCGCCGCCCTGCGACTGGGCGCCGGTTTTCGACCGGACACTGGGTGTGCGTGGACGGACTGCATCTGACCTCACGATCGTCTCGGGGAGAAGATCCGGATCAGGGCCATTGATGACCGGGGTCCGTCTCGACGGGGTCTCGTGACTCGAAGATTCAGCTGCGGGGCCAGCTGGACCTTCGGGTCTGATTACGACCTCACCTGAGGTTCTAACCCCCTTACTTTCAGCGAAACTAAGGCCGTCACCAAGGTGACGGTGTCGCTACTGCTTGGCCTCGATCGCGGGCTGATCGATCGTCTCGACCGTCACCTCCGGCAGCAGCCGCTCCACCTCGCGCGGGTCGAGCACGCCGGCGCCGAAATGCTGCGTGGATTCCGCTCCACAGGCGACGGCGAAGCGCAGGCAGTCCTCTGGCGACCGGCCCCCATAGCGGGCTGCCACATACCCCGCGAGGAACGCGTCACCCGAGCCCACCGCGGACACCGGCTCGAGTGGGTCGAGCGTGACCCTGTAGAGCTGCGGGTCGGACTCGCCGATCAGGCCGATGCACCCCGCGCCGAAGGTCATGATCGCCTCGCGGGCGCCGAGACCGACGATCTCGTGTAGACCGGTCAGGCGATCCTGATCGTCTGAGAACTCGTGGCCCACGAGCTCCTCGGCCTCGAGCTCGTTGGGCGAGACCACCGTGGGCTCGGCGCGCGTGCCGAGCAGCATCGAGTCGCCCTCCGAGTCGAGCACCGTCGTGACGCCCAGCTTGTGCAGCTCCTGGATGAGGCGGGCATACACGTCGGAGTCGACCCCGCGCGGCAGGCTCCCCGAGAACACGCACACACCGGCGCCCTTGGCGAGGTAGAGGAGCTTGTCGACGAACAGCTCGAGCTCCGCCTCGGTGACCGCGGGGCCGCGCTCGTTGATCTCGGTCTGCTCGCCCGAGGTGGGGTCGACGACCGCGGTCGACATGCGCGATTCCTCACGGATGCGGACGAAGTCGCTGAGGATCGCCTCCTCGGTGAGCTGCTCGATGATGCGGGTGCCGTTCGGCCCTCCCGCGACTCCCGTGGCGATCACCGGCTGGCCCAGTGCCTTCAATGCTCGGGCCACGTTCACGCCCTTGCCGCCCGCCATCGAGGTCTGCTCCACGGCGCGATGGCGCCGCCCCAGGCGGAAGTTCGGAACCGCAAGCGTCTTGTCGATCGCGGCGTTGAGTGTGACCGTGATGATCATCTCGCTGACCTCGCTCGCTGCAGCCGCATCGCCCGCGCCCGCAGTGCCACGAGCGTACCCGCCATGAGGATCAGGAGCAGCGCGACCGTGATGAGGGCCGGACCGAGGGTGACCGACACCTTACGGACCACGCCCGCCCCCGGCACCTCCGCCACGGTGACCAGCGGCACCGTCTTCACGACCTTGCCGTCGACCATCACCCGCACGCTGCCGACCTGCCTGCGGGCTGGCAGCGGCCCCTCCAGGCGGCTGGGCGCGTCCACGTGCACCGACAGCGGCGTGCCTCGCCGGAGGGTGAGCGCGAAGCTGCCGGCCGGCGTGAGCGCGGCCTTATCATCGCGCCAGCGGACGTCGGCGCGCGCGACGGTCTTGCCCGCCACCACCGGCCGCACGCGGCGGTACTGGTCGATGCCGTAGCGGAGCAGCGCGAGCGTGTCGGCGTCGCGCGTGGCCTCGTTGGGATCGCCGAGCGCCACGCTGATCACGTGCGCGCCGTGGCCGCGCGCGCTGCCCACGAGCACGTAGCCCGCGTCGAGCGTGTGGCCGGTCTTCACGCCATCGACGAACGGGTAGTGGATCACGAGGTCGTTGCGGTTGGTGACCACCCGCGGATGCGATCCGGTGAGCAGGGTGGCGCGTTGGAGGTCGACGATCTTGGCGAACGCCGAGTGGCGCATGTCGAGCCGCGCGAGGTTGGCGAGGTCGCGGGCCGTCGAGTAGTTGCCGGGATCGTCGAGCCCGATCGGCGTGGAGTAGTGCGTCTCCGTCAGCTCGAGCTTCCGCGCCTCCGCGTTCATCATCCGGACGAAGCGAGCCTCGGTCCTGCCGACGTGGACCGCCAGAGCGTGGGCGGCGTCGTTGGCGCTCGGCAGCAACATGGCGCGCAGGAGGTCGTGCACGCTCATCCGCTCGCCCTTGCGCAGGCCGATCACGGACTCGCTCGGCGAGGGGTGATACGGCGGCGCCGGGAAGATCTCGGTCTGCCGCGTGTGCTCGAGCACGAGCAGCGCGGTCATCAGCTTGGTGGTGGAGGCGATCGCGCGCCGCCTGCCGGCCTGCTGCTGGAAGAGGACGGCGCCGCTGCGCGCGTCGATCACGATCGCCGACTTGGCGCTGATGCGCGGGGGCGCGGCGAGGGCAGTGCCGCACAGGATCAGGAAGAGCGCCGCTGCGAGCGCGCCGATCCCTGCGGTCCGAAAGGTCACTCCCTCAGTTTTATCTTCTGACCGGCGACGAGGGCCTGAGGGTCGAGGCCGGGGTTCAGGTCCTGGAGCGTGGTGACGTCGACGCCCGTCTTCTCGGCGATCCCGCCCAGCGTGTCCCCCGTGCGGACCGTGTATCTCCGCCGGGTCGCGTACTTGTTCTGCGTGGCGGCCGTGGGCGTCGTCGCGGCGGGCGTCGTCGTCTGCGGCGCGCGCGAGTGGTGGCCTTCGACCTGCGAGTTCGACCACACCATGGCGAACGCGACACAGAAGGCGACGAGCGCGAGCGGCGCGACAAAGCGCATCGGACTCCGGCGGGCCCGGGATTTCATCGCTTTTCCGATGGTACCCCTGGGGCGCTTCACTGAAAGCGGTCTTGCAATCGCCATTACTGTGCCTCGCGTGGTGCTTCGCCCACTCGCTGCTGGAGATGAAGCCGAGTTGCTGCGCATTCATCGGACGTCCGAGGTGATGCGCTGGTGGGATGCACCAGATCAGGGGTTTCCGTGGGATGAGCCGGAGTCCTTTCGCCTGACCATCGAGGTCGATGGCCGGATCGCCGGAATGATCCAGTTCGCGGAGGAGCCCGAGCCGAAGTACCGCCACGCCTCTATCGACATGTTCCTGGACCCGAAGTTGCACGGTCGCGGTATCGGAACCGAGGCCGTTCGCCGCGTCGTGCGGATGCTGATCGACGAGCGCGGCCATCACCGGATCACGATCGACCCGGCCGCGGACAACGGCGCCGCCATCCGCGCCTACGAGAAGGCGGGCTTCCGGCCGGTGGGGTTGATGCGCCAATACGAGCGCGACGGCGATGGCCGCGGCTGGCACGACGGGCTGCTCATGGAGCTGATCGCCGGAGAGGAGACCTAGCCGTGCGCCTCTTCAAGCGGCGCGCCGCGAAGGATCCGCCGGTCTCCGTCGGCGATCCGCGCTTCGACGGCTGGGAGACGGTGAGCACGTTCGAGGACCAGGCGACCGCGGTCGCCTGGCGCAACCAGCTGCGCGACCTGGGCATCGACGCGGCCTGCGTAGCGGACCATCCGCTGGACCGGTTCGGGAGAGGTGACGTCTATCTCGTGGTGCCGCCGGACCAATGGTCGCGGGCGACGGAGGTGGTCGAGAATCTCGACTAGCTCAGTGAGCAGTGAGCAGTGAGCAGTGAGCAGGGCTGGGGCCCCGGCCCTGCTCACTGCAGCCGGCGAAGCCGGCGCCCTGCAGCCGGCGCAGCCGGCGCACTGCCCACTACGCCGCGAAGCGGTCGTAGTTCAGCCGCATCAGCGCGATGACGTCCTCAACGTCCACGTCCGTCTCGATGCGGCGGGCGGCCGGACCGGTCTTCCCGGGGAAGACCGGGTGGTCGACCACTCGGCCTTCGGCCTTCAGCCGCGCGCCGAGCTCCTTCGAGAACATGAAGTGGGCCGCGTGGTCGCCGTGCAGGTGACCTATCTCGCGGCGCCGGACCCGGAAGCCGAATTCGCCCCGGCGTCCCATGCCCGACTCGACTCCCGGCCATGAGCTGACCGCTTCGGTGATCTTCTGGCTTGCTGTCATGGGGCCAAGGTACAAGTTCAAGTGAGCTTGAAGTCAAGGCCGATTCGTGGTTCTCTGGGTGCGTGGCCGATCTGCTCACGATCAGCGAGGTGTCGAAGCGAAGCGGCGTGGCCGCATCGGCGCTGCGCTTCTACGAGGAGCGCGGGCTGATCGAGTCCGAGCGGGCCGCATCGGGCGGGCACCGCCGCTACCCGCGGCCGGTGCTCAGGAGGATCGCCTTCATCGTGTTCGCCCAGCGCGTCGGGCTGACGCTCGAGGAGATCGGCGCGGAGCTGGCCAGGCTGCCGCCGGACCGCGTGCCGTCCCGCAGGGAGTGGGCGAAGCTGTCGAGCGGCTGGAGCGAGCGAATCGACGCCAAGATCGCGGAGCTGGAACGCCTGAAACTGGGACTGACCGAGTGCATAGGCTGCGGCTGCCTGTCGCTGGACAGGTGCAGGTTGGCGAACCCGGGCGATCGAGCGGGAGCAGCCGGCCCGGGCCCGAGGTATTGGCTGGGCGATCGTCCCTAGGCCCTGCTCACTGCAGCCGGCGAAGCCGGCGCCCTGCTCACTGCCCACAGACCTAGATCGGCTCCCCGTCAACCAGCGCCTTGAAGAACACGTCCTGCCTGCTCCCGTTCCGGTCGAAGCGGAAGCGGTTGTAGGTCGAGCTGAAGGCGACGAAGTTCGCGCGGGCGCTCGTGGCCACGTCGAAGATCGAGCCGCCCCACGAGTGCGCGAGGTCGTCGATGTTGCCGGTGTGGTTGTTGCGGTAGTAGAGCGTGTTGCTGCTCCCCACCGCGTTCGCGAAGGTGATGATCCCGCGGGCCGCGCCGTAGGCGCTGATGCCGCCGGCCGCGTTCGAGCCGCCGAGGCTGTGACCGCCGCGCTTGGTGGCCGAGATCAGGTCGGTGCCCACCACGCTGCCGCCGCGGCTCACCCTGCGCATGTAGACGTCGGTGCCGGGGTTGTTGTCATTCGTCGCCAGGCGCGCGGAGGTCTGGAACACCACACCCCAGTAGCCCTGGGTGAAGTCCGAGACGCTCGCGTGGCCCCCGTTGCTCGCCACGGTGACGGTGCGGCCGCCCTCGCGCAGCTTCACCGCGGTGCCGTCGGTCCAGACGAGGGCGCTGCCGTCGCGCGAGAAGGACGGGTTGCTCCCGCCGCCGAGTGCGCGCGGGGAGCGCCTCGACTTGATGCGAGCCATGTACACCTGGCCGCCGGCCTCGAACGCGACCACGTGGCAGGCGCCGTCGATGGTCGGGTTGACGGCGGGCGCGCCGATGCCGCGCGAGGCGAGGAAGGTCCTGTGGCTGCGCAGGTCGCGGACGAACACGTCGCTCGTGCCGTCGCCGTCGCCACGCGAGAGGTTGCTGGCGTCCGACTGGAAGGCCACGCAGTGCGGAGACGCGTGCATGCTGCCGTCGAGCGCGGGGTTCGACGAGGGGCCGTTGCCCTCCGCTCCGCTCGAGGAGACGCTGGCGCGGACCAGCGAGCCCGACGGGCGCGCCGGCCTCGAGAGCGTGATTCCCGCCATGCCGTGCGGGCGCCCCCAGACGAAGACGTCCTCGGAGCCGTTGCCGTCCCTGCGGACGAGATTCGACGCGAACGAGTCGAAGGCCACGTAGCGGGCCTTGCGGTCGTCGCCGGAGATGGTGGCGTGGCCGGAGGTGCCGTTGGCGCCTTCGCCGTGCGGACCGACGGAGATGTCGATCGGCTGCGTGCCGAAGATCTTGGCCGAGGCGGCGCCCGGGAGGAGGAGAGAGGCGAACGCGAGAAGCAGGGGGAGGGTCTTGCGAAGGGTCATGCGTCGTACCTCGCGCCTGCACGGAATCGGCTGAAGGGTCAGGGGTGCCGCTTGGACGTTCGTTGGAGGTTTGGCGCACGAGTCGTCAGCTTTTTGGCGTTATCAGCCCCTTCCCGACAACTTCCATGCAGATTTCCGGAGCTCTTCTGCAGCGGCCGCAGCGGCGTCCGCGGGATCCCCTCCGCGCTTCTCGTGGGCGTTCACGATCGAGCGCGAGGAGGTGACCAGCGCGGCCGCCGGATGGGGCTCGAATGCCGCCCCCAGCGCCGCCACGTCGCCGCCCTGGGCGCCCACCCCGGGCAGCAGGAAGATCGCGTGTGGCATCAGCTCGCGCAGACGGCCCAGCATCTCGGGCCTGGTGGCGCCCGTGACCGCGCCGACGTCGGCCAGGCCGCTGTCGCCCACCTCGCCCAGCTCGTGGACGAGGGCGGCGAGGCGCTCGTACAACGGCGCGTCGGGCGCGGGCAGGTCTTGGACGTCCGCCGCGCCGGGGTTCGACGTGCGCACCAGGCAGAAGCAGCAGGCGCCGGCGGTGCGGGCGGCGCTCACCAGAGGCTCGAGCGCGTCGCGGCCGAGCAGCGGGTTGGCGGTGAAGGCGTCGGCGCCGAGGCCCGCCACCTCGCCGAACGGGCCGGGGGTCGAGCCCACCAGCGCCTGGGCGTAGGCCTTCGCGGTGACCGGCACGTCGCCGCGCTTGCCGTCGGCCAGCACGAGCAGGCCGGCGTCGTGGGCGGCGTCGATCGTCGCCTGCAGCGCCGCCCAGCCGGGCGCGCCCAGGCGCTCGAAGCACGCGAGCTGCGGCTTGATCGCGACAACGGTGGCGCCGACCGCCTCGATGGCGGCGCGGCAGTGGCGCTCCACGGCGGCGGCGGTGAGCTCCGCCGGACCGCCGCTGAGGTCTCGTGCGGTCTCGACCGCGACTGGCCACAACGCGGCCGGGTCGGGGTCGAGACCAAGCACGATCTGGCTTCGCCGCTCCTCAACGAGGGCGGCAAGCCGGTCAGCGAAGGAGACGACGCCTCCGGCGGCCTTGCCGAAGGCGCCTGAGCCCTCCCCGGGCAGTCCCTCCTCGCCTGGGTGCTGCTTAACCCTTGACAGCCTTCTTCAAGGCCGAGCCGGCGCTGAAGCGTGGCACTCGGCTGGCGGCGATCTGGATCCGCTCGCCGGTCTGGGGATTCACGCCCTGGCGCGCGCCGCGGTCAGCGACCGAGAACTTGCCGAAGCCGGTGAAGTTGATCTCGCCACCGCGGGCAAGGGTCTCCTCGATGACCTCGATGACGGTGTCAACCGCCTTCGTGGCTTCGCCCTTGCCTAGGCCAGAGCGGGCCGCTACTTGATCCACGAATTCGGACTTCGTCACTGCTCCTCCTTACGGGGGGTCTTGGACTGACCGAACCTAACAACGCTCCCGGACGATTCGGCTCTGGAAGCGGGTTTTCGGCCCAGGAACCCCGCAAATTGGGGGTTTCCCGGCGTTATTGACCTACCCGGATTTGGCTCTCGGGAGCCTCAAGAGCCCGAAACAGACATCTCGCGAAGCAGCAGGGGCGCGGCCTTCACGCTGCCTCCGAACGGCACCCAGCGGCTCACCGAGCCCACGGCCTCGACCGCCTTCAGCATGGAGACGAGGTCGCTCGCGATCGTCATCTCGCGCACGGGGCGGCCCAGCTCGCCGCCCTCGATGAGGCGCCCGATGGCCCCCACGGAGAAGGTTCCCGAAATCGGATTCACACCCGAGTGGAGGCCCGCCACGTCGGTGACGTAGAGGCCGTCGCCCGCGCGCCGGAAGAGCTCCTCGAGGTCCGCGTCGCCGGGCGCGAGGACCAGGTTCGACGTGCCCACGCCGGGCGGCGTGCGGTACGAGCCGCGCGACGCGCTGCCGGTGCTCCGGCGGTCCGCCTTGCGCGCCGTGCGCGCGTCGAAGAGGAACGTGAGCAGGCGGCCGTCGTCGATCAGCCCGTTGGTGCGGCGGGCCGAGCCCTCGCCGTCGAAGGGGGCGCTGTCGGGGCCCTCGGGGTCGGTGCCGTCGTCCACCAGCTTGAAGAGCGGCGAGGCCACCTCCTCACCCTCCCTGTCGGCGAACAGCGAGCGGCCGCGCTGCACGGCGTCGGCCGACAGCATCCCGCCGACGAAGCCCACGAAGCTCGCGGCCACGAACGCGTCGAGCACCACCGGGCGCGGTCCGCCCTCGCGTTGGCGCGCGCCGACCAGCGAGAGCGAACGCTGCGCGGCCTCGTCGCCGATCGCCTTCGGATCGAGGTCGCCGGGCTGGCGGCCGAGGCCCACGCCGAGACCGGTCATCAGGTCGGCCCCCTCCCCCGCGAACGCCGAGGCGTACGCCCAGGCGCTCGTGCCCTCGTAGGAGGCGGAGAAGTCGCGCGAGTTGGCTATCGCGACCGCGCCCTCGGCGTCCGAGTAGACCGTGTCCTCGACCTGGGATACGCCCTTGTGCGAGCGCGCGGCGCGCTCGATCTCCACGGCGAGCTCGATCTTGCGCTCGGTGGTCCAGTCGGCGAGCTCGGGCGCCTTCAGGCCCTCCACCGGTGTGGCGCCGCACTCGTCCGGCAGGCCGCTGAACTCGTCCGGGTCCGCCACCCCGGCGGTCTCGTGTGCGCGGGAGGCGAGCTCCTTCACGCCGCTGTCGGTCAGGTCGGTGCCGTAGGCATAGCCCGAGCGGCCGTCGAGGAAGACGCGCAGGCCCACCCCGCGGCTGCCCGCGTCGGTGAGGCTCTCCACGTTCCCCTCGTAGACGCGGATCTGGCGGGTGACCGCCTCCTCGACCCAGGCCTCGGCGTCACTCGCGCCGGCGCCGAGCGCGGCCTCGACCGCCTTGCGCGCCGTTGCCTCGAGCTCGCTCATCCGGCCGTGCCGCCCACCGTGAGGGCGCGGATGCGCACGTGCGGCTGCCCCACTCCGGCCTCCACGCGCTGGCCCGCCTTGCCGCAGTAGCCCGTGGCGATGCTGAGGTCGGCCGCCACGCCGTTGATGGCCAGCAGCGCCTCGAGCCCGTTGCCGGTGAGGGTGGCGCCGCGGACCGGGCTCGTGACCTTGCCGTTCTCGATCAGGTATCCCTCGGAGACGCCGAACACGAAGTCGCCGGTGGCGGGCTCGACCTGGCCGCCGCCGAACGAGACCGCGTAGAGGCCGCGCTCCACGCCCTCGATCAGCTCCTCCGGGGTCGCGTTGCCCTCGCCGAAGTAGGTGTTGGTCATGCGCGGGACCGGCAGGTGGCGGAAGGACTCGCGGCGGCCGTTGCCCGTGGACGCCACGCCGTCCTTGCGCGCGCGCAGCAGGTCGTAGAGGTAGGAGGTCAGCTTGCCGCCCTCGATGATGGTGGTCTGCTGGGTGGGCGTGCCCTCGTCGTCGATGCCGTCGGAACCCCACTCCCCCGGCTTGCGGCCGTCGTCGTAGGCGATCAGCCAGGGCTCGGCGAGCTGCTCGCCCAGCCTGCCGGCGTAGACGCTCGCGCGCTTCTGGACCGCGTCGGCCTCGAGGCCGTGGCCCACCGCCTCGTGGAGCAGCACGCCGCCGAAGCCGTTGCCCACCACCACGGGCATGCGGCCGCTTGGGGCATCGACCGCGTCGAGCTGCGTGAGGGCCTTCCGCGCCGCCGACTCGGCCACCTCCTCCGGGTGATTGGCCACCAGCTCGAAGCCCGCATGGCCGCCGCGAGTCTCGGTGCCGGTCTCCGGCTTGCCGTCGCGGCGCGCAACCACCTGGGCGCTGAGGCGCACGCGGGTGCGGTCGTCGGCCGCGCTCACGCCGTCGGAGTTGAACACCTGCACGCGGCGGCGGGTCTGCACATAGCCCACCGTGACCTGTGCGACCTCGGAGCCGGCGCCGCGGGCGGTCTCGTTGCAGGCGCGCAACAGCTCGGCCTTCGTCGTGGCGTCCACGTCCTCGGGACGGCGGACGATGTCGTGCGCCTCCGCGGGCTCGGCGGCCTGGAGGGCCTGCGGCTCGCGCCGGTCGCCCGACACCGCCTGGGAGACCGACTCGGCGACGCGCTGGAGGTCCGGCTCGGCCAGCCCGTCGACGTGGCCGAAGTAGGTCGAATCGCCCACCACCACCCGGATCGAGGCGCCCAGCTCGCGACCGCTCTGCGGCCGCTCCACCCGGTTGTCGTCGAGGGTCAGGCCGAGGCCGCTGCGCTCCTCCACGTACAGCTCGGCGAGGTCGCCGCCGCGCCGCAGCGCTCGGCTCAGCAGGTCGGCGGCCAGCTCGGGCGCGATCACGCGCTCTCCGCCTCGCCGGTCAGGTCGATCATCTCGTCGGCGACGTCGAGGATGCGCTCGCGGTCCACCCCGTCGGGCACCACGCGCGAGTGGCCCGCGGCGTCGTAGATCACCACGCGCGGGTCGCGTTCCTCCTGACGGCGGCGCATCCCCGCGACGACGTCCTCGGCGATGCCGGCCACGGCGCCCAGCGGTCCCTTGCGCTCCTTCTTCATGCCGCCCTGGCCCCGAGGTCGCCCAGCACGGTGCGCAGGTCGTAGAACATCAGCGACGGGAGCGCGAAGCGGCCGGTGACCACCGCGACGGTCCAGCCGTCGGCGCGGACGGCGAACACCGAGCCGCCGACGGTGCTGGCCTCCACCTGCGTGACCCCGCCCTCGAACGGCGCTGCCGCGTCCGCCTGGGACATGAGCCGCAGAGTACGGTCGCGCAGCTTCTCGCCCTGGGCGCCCTCGCTCGCGGCCGCCAGGGCGCCGGCGGAATCGAGCAGCACGGCGGCCCTGATGTCGGTGGACAGCTCGTCGAGATACCGGAGCGCCAGCTCGGGAGTGAGCGTGGGGTCTGGCATTGCGGTCACAATAGCCGCGTGAGTCTTGCGCGAGTCTCCTGGCTCCTCACGGTGATCGTCTGCGTGCTGCTGGCGATCCTGCTGCTAGTTGAGGGGTATACGGGCTACTTCGGGGTGTTGCTTGCCGTCGCGGCGTCGGCCGCGGTCAACCTGCGTTGAAGTGCCTAGTGCCTAGTCCCTAGAACTTTGGTCAACAGGTCTAGGCACTAGGCACTAGGCACTTTCGTTCCGACCCGGATGGGTCTCCGGCTCGATATGAATCAACACATCGGCATCGCGAAGCCGCTTCTGGACCTCCGCTTGCAGCTCGTGGCTGACCTCGTGCGCGCGCTCGAGCGTCGTTCCCTGGCGGAACTGCACGTGGACGTCGACGTGGCGGCGGCTGCCGGCCCGGCGCGCTCGCAGCTTGTGGTAGCCGGCCACCTCCGGGGCGCCGTAGTCGGCGATCGTCTGGCGCACGATCTCGAGCTCTTCGGGCGGCAGCGCCTCGTCCACCAGCACGCGTGAGGAGCGGCTGACGATGCGCACGCCCGAGTAGACGATCACGCCGGCCACGACCAGGGCCGTGATCGGGTCGAGGCGCTCCGCGCCGGTGATCTGCACGAGCACCAGGCCGACGAGCACGCCGGTCGAGGTGAGCGCGTCGGTGCGCAGGTGGGCGGCGTCGCCCTCGAGCGCGGGTGAGTCCGTCAGGCGCGCCTGGCGGTACAGGTAGGTCGACACCACCAGGTTCGCGACCGCCGAGAAGCCCACCACCGCGATGCCGATGCCGAGCTTCTCAACCTGAGGCACGTGCGCGAGCCGGCGCACCGACTCGAAGATGATGATCGCGGCGCCCACCAGGATGAGCACGCCCTCGAGCGCCGCCGTGAGGTTCTCGACCTTCTCGTGGCCGTACGGGTGCGACGGGTCCGGCGGCTCCTCGGCCTTGCGCACCGAGAAGAAGGCGACCATCGACGCCAGCAGGTCGATGCTGGAGTGGATCGCCTCGGTGATGATCGCGATCGAGCCGGTGATCGCCCCGGCCGCGAGCTTGAGGACTATCAGCGTGACGTTCGAGGCGATCGAGATCGCCGCGGCCCGGCTCTTGCTGGGCGCCTTCGGCGTGGCCACGACGCTCATGCCGCCGTTGATTCCCGCTCGAGCCAGTCCAGGAACGCCCGCGCGGCCCGGCCGCGGTGGCTGATCGCGTCCTTCTCCTCGGGCGAGAGCTCGGCCATGGTGCGGCCGTCGTCCCTGTCCTTCGGTATGACCGCGGGGTCGTAGCCGAAGCCGCCCCTGCCGCGCGGCTCGTGCGTCAGCGTGCCCTCGCAACGGCCGTAGAAGAGCTGCTCGCCGCCGCTCGGCTCCGCGTAGGCGAGCACGCAGACGTAGGTCACGTCGGTGTTGCCGCCGGGCGGCACGTCGTGCAGCAGCTTTGCGAGGTTCTCCTCGTCTGTGGCGTTCTCGCCGGCGTAGCGGGCCGAGTACACGCCGGGGGCGCCGTCGAGCGCCGCCGCCTCGATCCCGGAGTCGTCCGCGATCGCAGGCCTGCCGGTGGCGGCTGCCGCGGCACGCGCCTTGATCAGCGCGTTGTCGGCGAACGTCTCCCCCGTCTCCGGCGGCAGCTCGATCCCCTCGGGTAGGGGCTCGAGCTCGTGCGGCGCGAGCAGGGGCCCGAGCTCCCGGACCTTGTGCGGGTTGCGTGTGCCCAGTACCAGCCGCATCAGCCCGTGGCCGCGGCCTGGGCCTCGCGCAGCTGCTCGATGCCGGCAGCCGCCAGCGCCAGCATCTCGTCGAGCGACGCGCGCGAGAGCGGCGTGCGCTCGGCCGTGGCCTGCACCTCCACCAGGCCGCCGTCGCCCGTCATCACCACGTTCATGTCCACCTCGGCGGACGAGTCCTCGGGGTAGTCGAGGTCGAGCAGGGCCGCGCCGTCCACGATGCCGCAGGAGACCGCGGCCACCGACTGGGTGAGCGGGACCGCGGGGAGCTTGCCCTCCTTGACGATTCGGTCGAGCGCGAGCTTCAGCGCCACGTAGCCGCCGGTGATGGACGCGCAGCGGGTGCCGCCGTCGGCCTCGAGCACGTCGCAGTCGATGTAGATCGTGCGTTCGCCGAGCGCCTTGAAGTCGACCACCCCGCGGATCGAGCGGCCGATCAGCCGCTGGATCTCCACGCTGCGGCCGTCGGCGCGGCCCTTCGAGACGTCGCGCTGCTTGCGCTCGCCGGTGGACGCGGGGAGCATCCCGTACTCGGCCGTGACCCAGCCGCGGCCCGATCCCACCAGCCAGCGCGGCACGTCCTCCACCGCCGACGCCGTGCAGATCACGCGCGTGCCGCCCGCCTCGATCAGCGCCGAGCCGGTGGCCGAGCGCACGAAGCCGGGCGTGATCGTGAGCGGCCGCAGCTCGTCGGCGCGGCGTCCGTCGTGCCTGGTCATGCCACCGCCCGCCTCTCGACGTCGATCCGCTCCACCTCGCCGAGCGGGAGCTGGAGGAAGCGCGTGCCCACCTGGCGGAACTCCTCCGGGTCGCCGGTGCAGAGGAAGCGGTAGGCGCCGCGGCGATCCGCGTCGTTCTCGCCACCGGCGAGCGCCTCGTGCACCGCGTCCGCGATCGCCTGGCCCGAGCTGACGATCTTCACGCCGCGCCCCAGCGCGCGCTGGATGACCGGCCTGACCAACGGGTAGTGGGTGCAGCCGAGGATCACGGTGTCGACACCGGCCGCCTTCAGCGGCGCGCAGTAGCCCTCGACGCAGTCGACGAGGCGCTGGTCGACCTCGCCCGCCTGGATCAGCG
>DATNBJ010000088.1:0-3906 GCA_035572055.1 Thermoleophilaceae bacterium
GTATTGACGGGTCCGCCGGGCAGCGAGACACTTGGCCGCGGAATTGGCAGCAGGCCGGATAGTGGGGGGCACCGGCTGCCTTTCGCAAGGCGCTCGAAGGCGTCGCCGGCCTACGTAGCGGGACGTTAAGCCCGCGATACGGCGGGACCTGATCAATATGGGTCCCGCCGTTGTTAGCTTGCAGGGCCGATGAGCGGCGACGATCGCCTGACCCTCGCGGAGGCCGCGGAGCTCGCGGGAGTGACCCCCGCCACGTTGAAGCGCTGGGCCTCCTCGGGGGTGATCCCGGAGGTCGACGGCGATGGCGAGTGGACGCCCGCCGCCGCGGCCCACGCGCGCATCGTGGCGCGGCTGCGCGAGCGTGGCCACAGCCTGCGCGCCATCCGCGAGGCGTCGGCCGAGGGCAGGCTCGCTTACGGCTTCGTAGAGGACCTGTTTCCCGCGCCGGAGAACCGCCACTCGCTCGACGACGTGGCCGAGGAGACCGGCCTCGAGCCCGCGCTTATCCAGCGGATCTGGACCACGATCGGGCTGCCCCGGCGCGACGTCGAGTCGTTCTCCGGCGAGGACGTGCAGGCGCTCCATTACGTGGCCTCGGTGCTGGACGCCGGCTTCCCGCTCGTGGCCTTCCTCCAGCTCACGCGTGTATATGGGCAGACGCTCTCGCAGATCGCAGACGCCGAGACCCGGCTCTTCCACATCTACGTGCACGAGCCGCTGATGCGCGAGGGCGTTCCGGGCCTCCAGATGGCAGAGGAGATGGAGCATCTCGCTCGCGACCTCTTGCCGCTGGCCTCGCCGGTCATGGACTTCATCCACCGCCGGTTTCTCCAGCACTTCGTGGAGCAGGACGTGGTGGGCCACATGGAGGTGGAGCTCGGCGACGACGACTCCGAGCTCGGCCGGATCCGGGTGGTGCTCGCCTTCTGCGACCTCGCCGGCTACACGCGCTTCACCGAGGAGGAGGGCGAGGAGGAGGCGCTCTCGTTCGTCGAGCGCTTCATCGACTCGGTCACCGACACGCTCCCCGACGACGCGCGCGTGGTGAAGACCATCGGCGACGAGGTGATGATCGTCGGCCAGGACGTGCACGCGCTCGTGGACTGGGCGGTGGGATTCCAGAAGCTGTTCGACGAGCGGCCGGCGCCGCGCATCGGGATCCACCAGGGCCCGGTGATCTACCGGGACGGCGACTATTTCGGCCGCGACGTGAACCTGGCCTCGCGTGTCGTCGCCCGCGCGCGCGGCAGCGAGGTGCTCGTGACCGACTTCGTGGAGGAAGTGGTGAAGGACAGCGCTCATCTCGGCTTCGAGCCGATCGGGACAGTGAAGCTGAAGGGCTTCGACGAGCCGCGCGGGCTGTACCGCGCGTACTCGCGGGCGTAGCCGTGTCCGAGCGCGCCCTCGACGCGGCGGCCGAGAGCGGGCTCATCCGTGCGGACGAGCCGTTGCTCGTCCTGCTGTCCGGCGGCGCCGACTCCACCTGCCTGCTCGACGTGGCCCTGCGGCTGGGCGCGCGGGTCAGCGCCCTTCACGCCAACTACGGCCTGCGCCCGGAGTCGGGCTCCGACGCCGACTTCTGCCGTGCGCTGTGCGAGCGCCTCGGCGTGCCGCTCACGGTCGAGCGGCTCTCGCTGCCCGGCCTGGGCAACCTCCAAGCCGAGGCGCGCGAGCTGCGCTACGCGCTGGCCGAGCGCCACGCCGCCGGCGGCGACTACGCCACCGGCCACACGGCCAGCGACCAGGCGGAGACGGTGCTCTACCGGTTGGCGGTGTCGCCGGGGCGGCGGGCGCTGCTCGGGATGGCGGCGCGGCGCGGGCGACTGGTGCGGCCGCTCTTGGAAGTCACGCGCGAGGAGACACGGGAGTACTGCCGGGCTCGGGGGCTCGACTGGGTGGATGACCGCTCGAACGTGGATCCGCGCTTCGCGCGCGCGCGCGTGCGAGAAGAAGTAATGCCGGTGCTCCGCGACCTCAACCCCGCGGCCGAGCGCACGATCGTCGAGACGAGCCGGCTGCTGGCCGACGAGTCGGAGGTGCTCGAGCGGGCCGTGGACGAGGTGCTGGTGCGCCTCGGCGGCCAGGCCCAGGAGATCGCCGAGCTGCAGGCGCTGCCACCCGGGCTTGCGCGGCTCGTGCTGCGGCGGCTGGCGGAGCGCCACTCGGCGGGCACCCACGCTCTCTCGCGCGCGGACTGCGACGCCATCCTGCGCCTCGGCGAGCGCGGCGGCACCGCGTCGCTCGATCTCGGCGGCGGCCTGCGCGCGGTTGCCGAGTACGGCACGCTGCGCTTCACCCGCGACCCGGACGCCCCGCCCCCCGAGCCGGTCCACCTGCCGGTGCCCGGCAGCGCGCGCTTCGGCAACTGGGAGGTGGAGGCCAGCCTCGGCGCCGGCGGGGAGGCGAGCGTTGCGGCGGCCGCAATCGCCCCGATCCTCACGGTCCGCGCGTGGCGGGACGGCGACCGCATGCGTCCGGCCGGCCTCGGCGGGAGCAAGTCGCTCCAGGACCTGTTCACCGACCGCAAGGTGCCCCGCGCCGTGCGGCGCCTGCTGCCGGTGATCGAGTCCGCGGGCGAGATCGTCTGGGTGGCGGGCGTGGCGGTCGGCGAGCGTTTCAAGGCCGCCGCCGGAGAACGGGATGTGGTCGGCCTGTCAGCGACGCGCACTAACCTGCCCCGCTCATGAACGACTCCGCGATCGGGGAGATCCTCGTCGAGGCCGACGCCCTGCGCGAGCGCGTGAGGGAGCTCGGCGAGCAGATCTCCAAGGACTACGCGGACCGCGATCTGCTGCTGGTCGGCGTCCTCAAGGGGGCGGTCTTCTTCCTCTCCGACCTCATGCGCCACCTCGACGTGCCCTGCGAGGTCGACTTCATGGCCGTGGCGTCCTACGGCTCGTCCACCGACTCGTCGGGAGTGGTCCGGATCCTCAAGGACCTCGACATCCCGATCGAGGGCCGCGAGGTGCTGATCGTGGAGGACATCGTCGACTCCGGCCTCACGCTCTCATACCTCCTGCGCACGCTGAGGGCCCGCAACCCGAAATCGCTCGAGGTCTGCGCGCTGCTCACCAAGCCGGAGCGGCGGAAGGTCGATCTGCCCATCCGCTACGTCGGCTTCGAGATCCCGAATCGGTTCGCGATCGGGTACGGCTTGGACCACGCCGAGAAGTTCCGCAACCTGCCCTATGTGGCGGTGTTGGCTGATCCGGGATAACCTCGCCGCCGTAGGGACTCGTAGCCGTGGAAACGGGCGTCAGGAGAGGGTTTTGACCCGCAGGAAGCGCACAGAACCCCTGCTACGCTTGCCCCCGGGGTTAATGCGAAAGCCGTCCTGGCCGACTAACCCAGCAGATCCGTGAGTCGTTTCTTCAAAAGCGCTGCCTTCCCGATCCTCATCGTGGTCGTGCTCGCCTTCTTCGCTCAGAAGCTGATCAGCGGGCCCAGCCACGGCAAGGCGCCCGTCTATTCGGGCTTCCTCCAGCAGGTCGAGCAGCGCCAGATCCGGTCGGTGACGATCAACACGAAGGACAACACGATCAACGTCACCCCGCTGCCCACGGCGCCGACCTACAACAAGAAGTACACGACCGCCTATCCGGACAACACCGAGCAGACGCTGATCAACAACCTGACCGCGAATAAGGTCCCGGTCGACGTGAAGGGCAAGGGGGGATCGGGCTGGCTCTCGGTGCTCACCTACGTCCTGCCGTTTGTGATCTTCCTGCTCTTCTGGCTCTTCATCATCAATCAGATGCAGGGCGGCGGCTCGAAGGTCATGTCCTTCGGGAAGTCGAGAGCCAAGCGCATGTCGGTGGACTCCCCGAAGATCACCTTCCGGGACGTCGCCGGCGTGGACGAGGCGGTGGAGGAGTTACACGAGATCAAGGAGTTCCTCGAGAACCC
>DATNBJ010000089.1:0-6176 GCA_035572055.1 Thermoleophilaceae bacterium
GTCGAGGCGGTCATCTGGGACGAGGTCGACCAGCTCTACGAGCGCTGCCCTGCCGGCCAGGTGGTGCGCGTGATCGGCACCTTCTCGGTCGACCAGCGCTACGGGTCTTCCCTGACCGTGCGCTCGCTGCGCGCGGCCGAGCCGAGCGAGTACGACCCGCTGACGCTCGAGGAGGGTCCGGCCGTGCCGCTCGAGCAGATGGAGGCGTCGCTCCGCGAGCTGATGGGCATGACCCAGGAGCCGCACCTGCGCGAGCTGCTCGAGCGCTGCTTCTCCGAGGGCTCTCCGATCTGGGAGCGCTGGCGCGACGCCCCTGCGGCCAAGTACTACCACCAGGCCTATCGCCACGGGCTGATCGAGCACTCCGTGTCGGTGGCGCAGGGGGTGCACGTGCTCTCCACCACCTTCCCGTCGATCGACCGCGACGTCGCCGTCGCCGGCGCGCTGCTTCACGACATCGGGAAGATCGAGGCGTACGCGTGCGAGGGCGGCGCCATCGAGCTGAGCGACGCGGGCAAGCTCCAGGGCGAGATCGCACTCGGCTACTACCTCGTGCGCCGGCTCATCGAGGACATCCCGGGCTTCCCGGCCGACACGGCCCAGGCCCTGCTGCACATCGTGCTGTCACACCACGGGCAGCTGGAGCACGGTTCGCCCGTCGTGCCCTGCACCCGCGAGGCCACGCTGGTGCACATGGTCGACAACCTCGGCGGCCGCCTCGGCTCGTTCGACCGGATCGAGAAGAGCCTCGCCGACGGCGAGCGCTGGTCGGGCTTCGACCGGGCGCTCAGCGGCTCGGCCTACTTCGCCTCGCGCGAAGCCGCGTAGTCCGCGGTCCACGTCCGCGACCGGCCTCGCGCGAAGCCGCGGCCCACGGTTCGCGTCCGCGACCGGACGGTCACGCCGTGTGTCGGCTCTGCCACAACCCCGCAAAAAGCGGGCTTGAGTCCCCCTTTCGGGGAGGGCGGCCGGCCTGACTTCAAGGTTCCACCGCTTATGCTCCCGTGCGGCATGGCGAAGGACACTGAGAAGCTGATCCGTCAGCTGTCGCTGATCTCGTTCCTGATGGCGGAGCGGCGGCCGGTGACGGCGCTCGAGATCAAGCGCGAGGTCGAGGGCTACTCCGGCATGAACGACGACGCGTTCGCGCGCCGCTTCTACGCGGACCGAGCGGAGCTCGAGTCGCTGGGCATCGAGCTGAAGGTCGACAAGCCGGCCGAGGGCTACTACGAGGCCGAGAACTACTCGCTGCCGCCCGAGAACTTCTACCTGCCGCCGATCAACTTCACGGACTCGGAGCTGGGCGCGCTGCGCACGGCGCTGTCGCTGCTGGACGGCGAGTTCGCCTACGCGGAGCCGCTGCGGCTGGCGCTGCAGCAGCTCTCCTGGGGCAAGCCGTCGCCCCTGTCGGCGCCCGAGCATCGCTCCGTGGCGCTCGGCGTGACCGCCGCCGCCGGTGGCCGCGAGCTGTCGCAGCGGCTCTCGAAGATCGAGACCGCGATCTTCCGCCGCAAGACGATCCTCTTCGACTACTACACGATGGGCCGCGACGCCCGCGAGTCGCGCAAGGTCGATCCGTACCACCTGCTCTTCCGTGGCGGCCAGTTCTACCTCGTCGGCCACTCGCACGAGCGCGACGACGTGCGCGTGTTCCGCCTCTCGCGCATCCGCGGCAAGGTGGGCTACTCGTCGAAGGCCGAGCACGACTTCCCGCCGCCCGAGGAGTTCGACCCGCGCATCTACGCCACCCGCACCGACTGGCAGCTCGGCGACTCGATCGGCACCGCGCGCGTGTGGGTCTCCAGCAAGATCGACTGGCTGGTGCAGCGCCACTTCGGCCACGCGGGCAAGACCGAGCCGGCGCCCAACGGCGACGGCGTGATCTTCGAGACCGAATACGCCGACCCGCGCGCCGTGATCGCGTGGGTGCTCGGCCAGGGCGAACGCGCGCGCATCCTCGAGCCCGCCGAGCTGGCGGCGCAGGCGGCCGAGCGCATCGACCTGATCGTGGAGCGCCACTCCAGCGGCCCGGAGGTAGCCGCCCCCGCGCGCCGCAAGCTGGAGCCGCCCGAGGACACCTCGGACACGAACGGCAAGCGCGAGACTCCGATCCGCCCGGAGCGCTTCGCCCGCCTCGTCACGCTCGCCGGCATCCTGATCGACGCCGCCCGCACCGGCGACCTGTTGCAGGTGGCTCGCGTGCGCGACGCCCTCCAGGTGAGCGAGGAGGAGCTGCGCGAGGACATCGACGTGCTGAACGTCGTGAACTTCGGCGGCGGCAGCTACGTGCTCTACGCCGAGGTGCACGGCGACACCATCGAGGTCGACCCCGAGCCCTACGGCGACAACTTCGCCAAGCCGGCACGCCTGCTGCCCCTCGAGGCCAAGGCGCTGGTCGCGGCGATCGACCTGCTCGGCGAGCACCTGCCCGAGGGCTCCCTTTCGTCGGCCCGCAAGAAGATCGTCACGGCGCTCGGCCAGGACCCCGCGCGCGAGGGCCTGCAGATCACGACCGCCGCGGGCGACGACTCCCAGATCGCCGGCGTGGTGAGCCGGGCGATAGCCGACAACCACATCCTCGAGATCGACTACTACAAGGAGAACGAGGACGAGCTCACGGCCGGCCGCCGGATCGAGCCCTACCACCTGATGAACGGCGCCGAGGGCTGGTACGTCCACTCCTGGGACCCGGCCAAGGACGAGTCCCGCAGCTTCCGCCTCGACCGGATCAAGGAAGCCCGCATCATCGATGAGACGTTCGAGCCGCGCCCCGGCATCAACCCGGACGTGCCGGCCTGGGCCCGCACCGGCGAGGTGCCCGCGTCACGGACCGCCCGCGTGTGGATAGCGCCGGACCGCGCCCGCTGGGCCCGCGAGGACCGCCGCGTGGTGGAGGAGCTGAAGGACGGCGCGGTGATCGTCGAGCTCCAGTTCGCCGGCAACGACTGGCTGGCCCGCGAGATCCTGAAGGAAGCCGGCGACGCCGCGATCCTCGAGCCCGAGGACGCCCGGGCGGCCGTGCTGGAAGCGGCCGAAGCGCTGGCCGGCGCCGTCAGCCGCTAGGCAGCCGCGCTACCAGCTGCCCGAGCTGCAGCCGCCGCCGCTGTTCCCCGAGCCGACGCTGCAGGTGCGGGACAGAGGGGCGTTGCTCGTCTCGGTGATCATGAACTTGTGGGTGCCGCCGCCGTTCGTGGCCTTCGAGATCGCCGTGATCACGAAGCTGTTCGCGCTGGACACGTTCACGCTCACCTGGCCCGCGCCCGATCCGAGCGGTAGGCCGGTGAGGCCGAGCTTGTCGTTCGCGCCCGAGCCGTCGCAGTCGTTGTAGTCGGAGGTCTCGATGTAGCAGGCCTTCATCGCCGCGGCGAGGCCGGCCGCGTTCGACTTCGCATCCGCGTCGTGGCCCTTGTCCTTCTGCGTGGTGAACATCGCCAGCGCGATGGCGGCCAGCACGGTGAGGATCACCGTGACGATCAGGACCTCGATCAGAGTGAAGCCCGCCTCTTCCCTCAGCCGCCGCATCCTGGCACGTATCGACCGCCCGAAAGCGGCGCTTTAAATCTGAAGTCAGCCGGCTAGACGGCGGATCTCGAACTGCGCGTCCGAGTCTTCGTCGACCGGCTGCAGCGCCCGCGGCGCGGTGTCGATCTGCGGGGGCTCGGGCAGCTCCTTGTCGCCCGCGGCGGCGCCGTGCTCCGAGAAGCGGCGCGCCGTGACCAGCACTCGGCCCTCCAGCGATCCGACCGTCTCGTTGTACGCCTTCACCGACGACTCGAGCTGACGGCCGAGCTTCATGAAGTGGCCCACCAGCGTGCCGAGCCGGCCGTGCAGCTCGCGTCCGAGATCGGACACGGCGCGGGCGCTCTCGGCCACCTTCTCCTGTCGCCAGCCGTAGGCCACCGCCCGCAGCAGCGCGATGAGCGTGGTGGGGGTCGCGATCAGCACGCGCTGTTCGGCGCCCTCCTCGATCAGGCTCGGCACCTGCTCGAGCGCCGCGCTGAAGAACGCCTCGCTCGGCAGGAACATCACCACGAACTCGGGCGCCGAGGAGAACTGCGCCCAGTAGGACTTCTGCGAGAGCTTGATCACGTGCTCGCGCACGTGCCGGCCATAGGTGGTCATGTGCATCCGCCGCTGCTCGTCGGTGTCCGCGTCCAGAGCGCTGAGGTACGCCTCGAGCGGCACCTTGGAATCGACCACGACGTCCTTGCCGCCGGGCAGCTTCACGACCAGGTCGGGACGCAGGCGGCCCTCGTCGGACTGGATCGTGGACTGCTCCGCGAAGTCGCAGTGCTGGAGCATCCCGGCCATCTCGCACACCCGCCGGAGCTGGATCTCGCCCCAGCGGCCGCGCGTTGCGGGCGCCCGCAACGCCGTGACCAGCCCGGCCGTCTCCTTGCGCAGCCGCTCCTGGGTCTCGGCCACCGAGCGCATGTGGGTGGTCAGCGACCCGTGCGACTCGCGCCGCGCCCGCTCGAGCTGCTCGAGCTCGCCGCGAACCTTGTCCAGCCCCTCGGCCATCGGCTTGACGAGCTGCTCGATCGCCCGCTGGCGCTTCTCGAGCTCCTCGCGGCCGGCCACCTGGTGCTGCCCGAGCTGCGTCTGCGCCAACTGGAGGAACGACTCACTGGAGTCGCGCAGGGCACGGGCCGACAGCGCCTCGAACATCTCGGCGGCCTCGCGCCGGGAGCCAAGCGCGTTACGCACGTGCGCGCGCATGAAGAGCCAGACGGCGAAGCCGCCGACCAGCATCCCGATGATCAGCCAGAGCGTTTGCATGGTGGACTGAGTGACGTTAGGTGGGACCTAGGACGGAACTGGCAGAATCGGCGGTCGCGTGCCGTCCCGTCCCACCTCAGCAGTTGCCGGCGCCCTCGCCGTCGCGGGTGCCGGATCGCTCGGTCTCTGGTACCGGATGTTCCGCCGTCCGCTGCCGCAGATTCGCGGTTCCATAGCGGTAAACGGGCTCGAGGCGCCGGTGAGGATCGCCCGCGACGCGCGCGGCGTCCCGCGCATCGAGGCCCAGACCGACGCCGACCTCTGCTTCGCGCAAGGTTTCGTGCAGGGCCAGGACCGCCTCTGGCAGCTCGAGTTCTACCGGCGCGTGGGGAACGGGCGAGTGAGCGAGTTCGCGGGCAGGGACGGCCTCCAGGTCGACCGCCTGATGAGGACGCTCGGACTGCGGCGCTTTGCCGCCACGGAGGTGGACCTGATCTCCGCGCGGGACAGAGAGGTCCTCACCGCCTACGCCGAGGGCGTGACCGCCGCGATCAAGGCCGCCCCAGCGCTCCCGCTCGAGATGCAGCTCCTGCGCATCGACCCCGAGCCCTGGACGATCGAGGACAGCCTCGTGATCCGCAAGATCATCGGCCTCGGCTTCTCCACCAACATGGAGAGCGAGCTGTTCCGGGCCGAGCTGATCGGCAAGGTCGGCGCCGAGAAGGCGGCGCGCCTCGAGCCGCAGTACCCGCAGGGCAACCCGCTCGTGTCGCCCCCGGGCGTGAGCTGGTCCGGCGACGCTCTCGACCTGCTCGAGCAGATCGCCGAGGTGCGCGAGGCCATCGGCTGGTCGCTCGAGCCCGCCGGCTCGAACAACTGGGCCGTGTCGGGCGAGCGCTCCGCCACCGGCATGCCGCTGCTCGCCGGCGACCCGCACATCACCACGAGCATGCCCGACTGCTGGTACACGTTCGAAGGCTCGACGCCCGAGCTCGAGCTGCGCGGCGGCTCGATGCCCGGCTTCCCGGGGCTCGTGATCGGCCACACCCGTCACGTGGCCTGGAGCTTCACCAACGTGATGGGCGACGTGCAGGACCTGTTCGTCGAGCGCTTCCGCGACGGCGAGCACGGCCCCGAGTACCAGTTCGAGAACGACTGGCGGCCGGTGACCGTCCACGACGAGCCGATCGAGGTGAAGGGCGGGAAGACCGAGCGGCTCCAGGTGCGCGAGACCCACCACGGCCCAATCGTGAACGATGCGCTCGGGGCGAAATCCGGCGAGCCGCTCGCCCTCGCCTGGACCGCGATCCGCGAGCCGGTCGTGAACAGCACTGGCGTGGACGCGGGTGGGTTCACGGCCGGCGCCGAACTCGTGGAGGCCTTCCGCGGCTACACGATCCCCTCGATGAACATGGTCTGGGCCGACAGCTCGGGGAACATCGGCTACAAGCTCGTCG
>DATNBJ010000090.1:0-14904 GCA_035572055.1 Thermoleophilaceae bacterium
CTCGGCGTACGGGTAGGCGTGCCGGACCAGCTCGTGCAGCTCCGGCACGCTCCAGTCCTCGCCAGTCGCGACGATCGCCACGATCTGCTGCGCGAGCACGTCGAGCGGGTTGCGCGGGATCACGGTCTCCTCGATCAGCCCGTCGCGCATCCGCTTGGCGACGACCGCGCACTCGAGCAGGTCGGCCCGGAACTTGGGGAAGATCCGCCCCTTCGAGACCTCGCCCACGCCGTGGCCGGCGCGGCCGATCCGCTGGAGGCCGCGCGTCACGGACTTGGGCGACTCCACCTGGAGCACGAGGTCCACCGCGCCCATGTCGATGCCGAGCTCGAGCGAGGACGTGGCCACGAGACAGGGCAGCTCGCCCGACTTCAGCATCTCCTCCACGATCAGGCGCTCCTCACGCGCCAGCGATCCGTGGTGGGCGCGCGCGATCTCGGACTCGGCCATCTCGTTCAGCCGCGCCGCGAGCCGCTCGGCGCCGCGCCGGTTGTTCACGAAGATGATCGTGGAACGGTGCGAGTTCACAAGCTCGAGCAGCTCCGGGTAGATCGCCGGCCAAATCGAGCGGCGCGTGGCGGCGTCGCCCTGGCCGAGCGGGTCCATCTCCAAAGCGTCCGCGTCCGGCTCGCGCATGTCCTCCACGGGCACGTGGATCTTCAGGTCGAGCTGCTTGCGGATGCCGGTGTCGACGATCGTGCACTCGCGTCCGCTGCCCACGAGGAAGCGGCCCACCTCCTCGAGCGGCCGCTGGGTGGCCGACAGGCCGATCCGCTGTAGCGAACGACCCGCCGCGTGGTCGAGCCGCTCCAGGGTCAGGGCGAGGTGCGCGCCGCGCTTGGTCTGCGCCACAGCGTGGATCTCGTCGACGATCACCCACTCGGCGCCCTCGAGGATCTCCCGTGCGCGCGAGGTGAGCATCAGATACAGGGACTCCGGCGTGGTGATCAGCACGTCCGGCGGCTCCCGCAGCATCGCCTGGCGGTCCTTCTGGGGCGTGTCTCCGGTGCGGATGGCCACGCGGATGTCCCCGCCGATCCCCTTGAGCGGCGCCCGCAGGTTCCGCTCGATGTCGTAGGAGAGCGCCTTCAGCGGCGATATGTAAACCAGCCGCGTGCGCCGCTCATCGGCGGGCGACGGCTCGGCGACGAGGCGATCGAGGCCCCACAGGAAGGCCGCAAGCGTCTTCCCGGATCCCGTCGGGGCCGACAGGAGCACGTGCTCACCGACCGAGATCGCGGGCCAGGCCCGCTCCTGAGCCGGAGTGGGAGCCTCGAAGGCGCGGGTGAACCACTCGCGTACCTGCGGGGTGAACGTTGTCAGCGGGTCGTTACGCACGTAACAGACCAGCGTATCGGGTACCCCAAAACCCCCGTCTGTAGGAAGCCTGGGGTGCGGCTAACCGTATAGGCGCTCCTCTAAAGGCCCACGAGAATTGACCTCGAAGTCAATGGCCAGGACTGTGCTTATCGTGGACGACCATCCCAGTTTCCGGATGTCCGCTCGCATGCTCCTCCAGTCGGAGGGCTATGAGGTGATCGGGGAAGCAGAGAATGGGGAGGAGGCCGTAGAGGCCGCCCTTCGGCTGCGTCCTGACTGGGTCCTGCTGGACGTAAATCTGCCGGATATCGACGGGTTCGAGGTTGCGTCGCGGATCACCGCGGAGGACGATCCACCGGTGGTGGTGCTGACCTCGAGCCGCGACGGCAGCGACTTCGGGCCGCTTGTCGAGCGCAGCGGCGCACGCGGGTTCGTGGCCAAGAGCGAGCTGTCGGTGGTAGCGCTGGAGAAGGTGCTCGGGTGAGCACCGAGCGGCGCGGGGTGCTGTCCCGCCTCAGCCGTCGCGAGGCCAGCGAGTACGAGCGTCTCAACGCGGAGCTGCGCGCTCGTTTCGAGGAGGTCCGCGCCTCGCGCGCCCGCCTCGTCGAGGACGAGGCCTACGCCCGCCGCCGCATCGAGCGCACCCTTCACGACGGCGCTCAGCAGCGCCTCACCGCTCTTGCCCTCGACCTGCGGATGGCCCGCACCAAGGTCAATGACGATCCCGCCAAGGCGGAGGAGATCATCGCGCGCGCCGAGGCGGAGCTTGGCAAGGCGATCGAGGACCTGCGCGAGATCGCGCGCGGCATCCACCCTGCAGTGCTCAGCGACCGCGGTCTGCGCCCGGCACTCGAGTCGCTCGCCGGCAAGGCCGAACTGCCCGTGGAGCTGGCCGAGGTCCCGGACGAGCGCATGCCCGAGCCGGTCGAGCGCGCCGCCTACGACGTGGTGGCGGAGGCCGTGGCCAACGCCTCCCGTCATTCGAACGCCTCGCACTGCATCGTGAAGGTCGTGCGCGAGAACGGGCATGCGCTCGTGGAGGTGAAGGACGACGGCGTCGGCGGCGCGGATCCGAAGCACGGCAACGGCCTGCGCGTGCTCGCCGACCGCCTCAGCGCCCACGACGGAGTGCTCGAGCTGGTGAGTGCGCCCGGCGAGGGAACTATCGTCTACGCCGAGATACCGTGCGCGTAGTAGTTGCTGACGACTCGGTCCTCCTCAGGGAGGGCATTGTTCGCATCCTGGCGGACTCGGGATTCGACGTCGTCGGCCAGGCCGGAGACGCGGAAGATCTCATCCGCAAGGTGTCCGCTCACAAGCCCGACGTGGCGATCGTGGACGTCCGCATGCCGCCCACGAACACCGACGACGGCCTGCGCGCGGCGCAGCAGATCCGCGCCGACCAGCCGGACACCGGCGTGCTGGTGCTCTCCCAGTACATCGAGGAGGGCTACGCGCTGGAACTTCTCTCGGAGAACGCCGAGGGCGTGGGCTACCTGCTGAAGGACCGCGTGGCCGATGTCGAGCGCTTCACCGAGAGCGTGCGACGCGTGGGCGAGGGCGGGTCGGCGCTCGACCCCGAGGTGGTGGCGCAGCTGCTCGGGCGCCGCCGCCGCGAGGACCCGCTCGACGAGCTCAGCCCGCGCGAGCGCGAGGTGCTCGAGCTGATGGCCGAGGGCCGCTCCAACCACGCGATCGCCGAGCAGATGGTGGTCACCGAGCGTGCCGTCGAGAAGCACGTGACGAGCATCTTCGGGAAGCTGAAGCTGCCGCCCACGGCCGAGGACCACCGCCGCGTTCTCGCCGTGCTGCGCTACCTGCGGGCGTAGGTCCCCTGCCTGGGGGTGGGGCTAACCCCACCCGCAAAATGCCAGGTTGCCGCATACCGCAGAGTTGTCCCGGGGACGATCATTGCCGAGTTCCCCCGCCTCGTCTCCCTGAAAGGACCCGCACGCCTTGAACGCCCCGCTCATCGTCTCCGCAGTGGACGTACGCCGTCGCTACGGCGAAGGCGACGCAGCCGTCGACGCACTCGACGGCGTGACCGTTGGCTTCCCCGAGGGCCGTTTCACCGCCATCATGGGCCCCTCAGGCTCCGGCAAGTCCACCCTCATGCACATCCTCGCCGGCCTCGATCGCCCCACGTCGGGCTCGGTCGTCGTCGATGACGTGGAGCTCGGCTCGCTCGACGACAAGAAGCTCACCCAGCTTCGTCGCGACAAGTTCGGCTTCATCTTCCAGTTCTTCAACCTGCTCCCGGTCCTGACGGCCGAGGAGAACATCACGCTCCCGCTCAAGATCGCCGGCAAGAAGCCGGACAAGGAGTGGCTCGACGAGCTGATCGAGGCCGTTGGCCTCAGCGACCGCCGCAGCCATCGCCCGTCGCAGCTCTCGGGCGGCCAGCAGCAGCGCGTGGCCGTGGCCCGTGCCCTGCTGACCAAGCCCGCCGTGGTGTTCGCCGACGAGCCCACCGGCAACCTCGATTCCAAGGCCGGCGACGAGGTCCTCGCGATGCTCCGCCGCGCCGCTGACGATTACGGCCAGACGGTCGTGATGGTCACCCACGACCCCCACGCCGCATCGATCGCCGATCACATCGTGGTCCTGGTCGACGGCAAGGTCGTCCGCGAGACCGCCGCCGGCGCTGCCGACGAGGTGGTCGAGCTGATGAAGGCGGTGGCGTAGATGCTCGCCATCTCCCTCAGGGGGATGGCGGCCCGGAAGCTACGCACCATCCTCACGGCCATCGCCGTGGTCCTTGGCGTAGCCCTGATCTCGGGCACGTACATCCTCACCGACACGATCGACCGTCAGTTCGACTCGATCTTCCAGACGGCGACCAAGGGCGTGGACGTCAGCGTCACGTCCAAGAAGGTCTTCAACAGCGACAACGGCAGCAACCCGCCCGCGTTCTCCCAGGCGCTCATCGCTCAGACGCAACAGGTCCCGGGCGTGCAGAAGGCCGAAGGCGGCGTGTTCGACAACGGCACGATCGTCGGCAACAACGGCAAGAAGGTCAACGGCAACAACGGCGCGCCGAACTTCATCACCAACCCGCGCCAGGCCCCGTTCGATCCGTTCCGCTACGTCTCCGGTCACGCACCGACCGCGAACAACGAGATCGCGATCGACAGCTACACGGCCAAGAAGCAGCACTGGCACGTCGGCTCCACCGTCCGCGTTGGCGGGCAGGGCCCGACCCAGCCCTACAGCGTCGTCGGCGTCGCGAAGTTCGGTGACGCCAGCTCGCTGGCCGGCGCCGCCATCGTGGTCATGCCGCTCCAGCAGGCCCAGCGCGTGCTCGACAAGGTCGGCAAGGTCGACGACATCAGCATCCAGGCCGCACCCGGCGTGAGCGCGGACTCGCTCGTGCCGAAGTTGCAGCAGACGCTCGGCGCGGGCGTGACCGTTCGCACGGGCGCCGATCAGGCCAAGCAGGACGCCAAGGACACGAAGGCCGGGCTCAGCTTCCTCAAGACGCTGCTGCTCGTGTTCGCCGGAGTGGCCCTGTTCGTCGGCGCGTTCATGATCTTCAACAGCTTCTCGATCACGATCGCCCAGCGGACGCGCGAGCTCTCGATGCTGCGCACGGTCGGCGCCTCGCGCCGCCAGGTGCTCGGCTCGGTGCTCGGCGAGGCCACCGTCATGGGTCTCGCCGCCTCGATCATCGGCCTGTTCCTGGGCATCGCCCTGGCCGGTGGCCTGAAGGCGCTGTTCAAGGCCGTGGGGGCAGACCTCCCCGGCGGCGGAACGGTGCTCGAGAGCCGGACGATCATCGTCTCGCTCCTGGTTGGCACGCTGGTGACCGTGACGGCGAGCCTCTCGCCCGCCATCCGCGCGACCCGCATCCAGCCGATCGAGGGCGTCCGCGAGGGCGCGGTGCTTCCGCCCACGCGCTTCGCCCGCATGAAGCCCGCAATCGGCGCGGTGACCCTCATACTCGGCGTCGGCCTCATGGCCCTCGCCCTGTTCGGCGGCAACACCGGCAGCGCCGTCTGGCTGCCGCTCATGTTCGGCGTGATCTTCGTGTTCATCGGCACGGCGATGTTCTCGTCGCGGCTGGTGCGCCCGATCGCGTCGCTGGTCGGCCGTCCGATCGAGAGCCTGCGCGGCGTGACCGGGCAGCTCGCGCGTGAGAACGCCACCCGCAACACGGCCCGCACGGCCTCCACCGCCGCCGCGCTGATGATCGGCCTCGCCCTCGTCTCGGGCGTGACGATCTTCGCCGCCGGCCTGCGCCACTCGGTGAACAGCGCGATCGACAAGAGCGTGCACGCCGGCGTGGTCGTGGAGAACAAGGACGGCTGGAGCCCGATTCCGGCCGCCGCCGGTCAGCAGATCAGCAAGGTGAACGGCGTGAACGTCGCGTCGCCGATCCGCCTCTCGCAGGCGCGGGTCAGCGGCGTGAGCGGCACGCCCGACCTGAGCGGGCTCGATCCCGCCACGCTGCCGTCCGTCTACCAGATCGAGTGGAAGAAGGGCTCGAACCAGACCCTCAGCTCGCTCGACGGAAACGGCGCCATCGTGAGCGACTCGTGGTCGAAGTCCAAGGACCGCGGCGTCGGCGACAAGATCGCGCTGACGACCCAGAACGGCAACCGCGCGACGTTCACGATCATGGGCACCTACAAGAACAACGCCCACTTCCTGGGCGACATCGCGGTGACCAACACGGCGCTCGCCAAGGTCGCCCAGATCACCCAGGACCAGTACGTGTTCGTCGGGCTGAAGCCTGGCGCCAACCCCGATGCGGTGAAGGCCCAGGCGACGCAGATCCTGAACGCGCAGTACCCGACCACCGAGGCCGTGACGAAGAGCGGCTTCAAGAAGGAGCAGACCAAGTGGATCGGCCAGATCTCGGCCTTCTTCTACGTCCTGCTCTCCCTCTCGGTGATCGTGTCCCTGTTCGGGATCGTGAACACGCTGGTGCTCGCCATCTACGAGCGCACCCGCGAGCTCGGCCTGCTGCGTGCGGTCGGCACGTCGCGGCGCCAGGTCAAGCGGATCGTGCGCTACGAGTCGGTGATCACGGCGATGATCGGCGCCATCTGCGGCACGGTCCTCGGCGTGTTCTTCGCCGTCATCCTGTCCCGGCCACTGGCCAGCGAGGGCTTCGAGCTCTCATTCCCGGTCGGAACGCTGGTGATCCTGCTGATCCTCGCCGGACTGGCCGGCGTGCTGGCGGCGATCACCCCCGCGCGACGCGCAGCGAAGCTGAACGTGCTCGACGCGCTCGCATACGAGTAGCCCCGTCCCGTTAGCGGACTCGCGAGACCGTAGGCGGTTGCCACCTTCCATTGGTGGCAGCCGCCTTCGGCTCGTAAAGGCGGAGGTAGAGCGAGAAGTGGCCGGCGGGAGCGGGTAGCCAGTTGGACTGGAGCCGCTTGGCCGGCGCCCGGTGCGACACGTAGATCGTCAGTGAACGGCCGCGGCCGTACTTCAGGCCGGCACTGCGGTCGCCCACCGTGTAGCGATCGATCGGGTTGGGCACCAGGAAGCGGTTCGTGTCGTACATCGTCAGCGACCAGAAGGACCGCACCGGCGGCAGCTCCCCCGCCGGGAAGGTGACCACGTAGTCGTGCCTGCCGCTCAGCGGGCGGCCCTGCCGGTCGAGCGTCGTGTTCGGGTAGAGCGCCTCGCTGTTCAGGTTCGCGCCGAGGCCGTACTTCGCGATCACCGCCCGGTATGCGTAGTCGGTGCCGAAGTGGCCGGTCTCCGGCGCCGTGAAGACCCAGCCGTTGTGGGCGCGGCGGTTGGCCCGCTGGAGCACGGCGTACGCGCGCGTCACCAGCCGGTCGCCGTCCTTGGCGGCGGCCACGAGCGCCGGGCCGTTGGCGGGAAGCTTGCTGAACGCCTTGAGGGCGCAGGCGTCGCTTGCCGGCGGCGGGTCCGCGGCCAGCGCGGTCCTGAGGGCGTCGAAGAACGCGGCTCCCTTGGGCAGGACCACCGGCGGGCGTCCCGGGAAGGCGGGGAGCACGAGCTCCGGTGTGCGCTGTCCGCCGAGCGGTGTGAGCCCGTACTGCGCCAGCAGCGCCTTCGCGGCCGGGAGGTCGGCAGCGGAGTCGATCAGCGTGCGGCCGAGCAGCCAGACCAGCTTGGTGGGACTGTGCACCACCCGGACCCCGGCGGGAAGCGAGCCCTGCCAGCCGGGTGGTACCAGGGCGGTCGTGGAGGCGTGATCGCGGTCGGCGCCGGAGCCTATGTAGGCGAAGTCGTTCGTGTAGGCGTCGAGCAGCTGGAGCACCGCGTAGCGGTCCGGGCTCGCGGGGGCGTCGATGAGCACCGGGCCGGCGCTCAGGTCCACCTGGCTCACCGTGTAGAGGGTGTCGTGGTTGGGCGCCACCACGGTTCGCGTGGCCGGGGTCGTGAGCTGGCCGATGCCCACGAGCTGATTCTTCGGGAAGGTCTGGACCGTGAGGCGGGTCAGGACCGTCGGCATCCCGTACAGGTAGGCGGCCACGCCGGTGGCGTAAGCGCTGCCGTAGCGGTTCTGGCCGCGCTCGATCTGCGCCGGTATCAGCGTGCGCAGCGACGGCGGAAGCTTGCCGAGCGCGCAGGTCGGGACGGCGGGCTTCGCGTGTGCCGTGGCGGCGAAGGCGGGGAGGAGCGCCGCGATCAGCAGCGCCCTCCGGCCTATGGCGATGCGATCTCCCTCGCGCGCATGAACACGGAGTCCATCATCTTCTCGGTCAGGACGCCAGTGAAGGTGTTCTGCTGGCTGGGGTGGTAGCAGCCGATCAGCGTCGGCCCGCCCTCCGGAACGAACTCGGCGCCGTGCCCGAACTTCGGCTTCGGGCGGAGCTTCAGCAGGCGGGCCGCGGCGTCCCAGGCGTAGGAGCCGAGGCAGACGATCACCCGGACCTGCGGCAGCAGCTCGAGCTCGCTGGCGGCGTAGGGGAGGCAGTTGTCGCGCTCGGCCGGCAGCGGCTTGTTGGCGGGCGGCGCGCAGCGGACCGTCGCGGCCACGAAGGCGCCGCGCAGCTCCAGGCCGTCGTCGCGGGTCACCGACGTGGGCTGGTTGGCGAACCCCGTCCGGTGCATCGAGCCGAACAGCCAGTCGCCCGAGCGGTCACCCGTGAAGACGCGGCCGGTCCGGTTGCCGCCGTGGGCAGCGGGAGCCAGCCCGAGCACGTAGACGCGGGCCTCCGGATCGCCGAACCCGGGCACCGGGCGGCCCCAGTAATCCCAGTCGCGGTACGCCGCCCGCTTCTCGCGGGCCACTCGCTCGCGCCAATCCACGAGCCGGGGGCACTTCCGGCACGTCGTGATCGCCTTTTCGACCTGTTCTAGGGAGTCTTCCTTGCCGATAACAAGGACAGGATGTCGGACATCTTCGTCGCGCGGCAGCCGATCTACGATCGGGAGCTATCGGTCTTCGCTTACGACCTGCTCTTCAGCAGTGGCGAAGCCGATGCCGCGAACACGGAGATCGACAGCGAGGCGGCCACCTCCACGGTGATCGTCAACACCTTCGCGAACATGGGCCTCACCGACCTGGTGGGCAGCCGGCCGGCGGCCATGACCGTGTCCAAGTCGTTCCTGCTCGACGCCGGATCGCTGCAGCTCCCGGCCGACCGCCTGATTCTCGAGCTGCACCGTGAGGTGCAGGCCGACGACGAGGTGCTGGTCGCGCTCAGCGAGCTGAAGATGCGCGGCTACACGATCGCGCTCGACGACTTCGCGGGCAGTCCCGGCCGCGAGCCGCTGATCCAGCTGGCGGACATCGTGAAGCTGGACGTGCAGACGCTCGGCCAGCAGGAGCTGTGGCAGCAGAGCGGGCCACTGCAGGAGATCGGCGCGAGGCTCGTCGCCAAGCGGGTGGAGACCCATGAGGAGCTCGACTTCTGCCGCAGCCTCGGCTTCGAGTACTACCAGGGCCAGTTCCTCTGCCAGCCGAAGCTCGTGACCAAGCGCACCGTGCCGGCCAACCGGATGGCCAAGCTCGCGATGCTCGCCGAGCTGAACTCGCCCGAGGCCGACTTCGACAGCCTCGAGAAGCTGATCGGCCGCGACGTCGGCCTGAGCTACCGCTTCCTCCGCTACATCAACTCCGCCTTCTTCTCGCTGCCGCACAAGATCGGCTCGATCCGCCAGGCGCTGGTGCTGCTCGGCATCTCGGCCGTGCGCAAGTGGGCCACGCTGCTGGCGATGGCCGACCTCGACGACAAGCCCGACGAGCTGATCGTGACCGCCCTCGTGCGCGGGAAGATGTGCGAGCTGGCGGCCGCGTCGCGGCCCACGCGCGAGCGCGAGGAGTACTTCACCGTCGGCATGTTCTCGGTGATCGACGCGCTGCTCGACTCGCCGATGGACGTGGTGCTGTCGTCGCTGCCGCTGCAGGACGACCTGAGGGACGCCCTTCACCACCATCTCGGCCCGAAGGGGGTCGTGCTGAACGCCGTGCTGAACTACGAGCGCGCTCGCTTCGACGAGCTGCGTGCCCTGGCACCTCCCGGGGTGTCGGCCCAGGAGATCTACCAGTGGGCGATCACGTGGGCGCGTGAGGCAAGCGCCGAGCTGGAGACCGCCGCCCGTGAGGCGGCCGGGGTGGCTTAGCCCAGCGAGCGCCCGTACTGGCGCTCGTAGTACTCGCGGTACTCGCCGCTGCGGATCGGGCCCCACCACCACTCGTTGTCGCGGTACCACTCGACGGTGAGCGGCAGGCCGTCGGCGAAGCGAGTCTGGGCCTCCCAGCCGAGCGCCCGAACCTTGTCCGAGGAGAGCGAGTAGCGGCGGTCGTGCCCGGGCCGGTCGGTCACGTACTCGATGAGCGACTCGTCGCGACCGGTGAGCGAGACGATCCGCTTCACCACGTCGATGTTCTCCTCCTCGTCCGGGCCGCCCACGTTGTAGGCCTCGCCCGGCACGCCCTTCGCGAGCACCGTGTCGATCGCTCGGGCGAAGTCCTCCACGAACAGCCAGTTGCGCACCTGGCGCCCGTCGCCGTAGACCGGAAGCTGGTCGCCGGCCAGGGCGTTGAGGATCACGAGCGGGATCAGCTTCTCCGGGTACTGGCGCGGGCCGTAGTTGTTCGAGCCGCGGCAGATCACCGCCTGGATGCCGTAGGTGTGGAAGTGAGCTGAGACGAGCAGGTCGCCGGCGGCCTTGGTGGCGCTGTAGGGCGACGACGGGTTGAGCGGCGAGGTCTCGGCGAACGAGCCCTCCTCGATCGAGCCGTAGACCTCGTCTGTGGAGACCTGGAGGTAGCGCTCGACGCCCAGCTCGCGCGCCGCGTCGAGCAGCACCGAGGTGCCGATCACGTGCGTGCGCGCGAAGGCGTGCTGTTCGGCGATCGAGCGGTCCACGTGCGACTCGGCGGCGAAGTTCACCACCGCGTCGGCGCCATCCATCGCCTGGCGGACCGCCACAGGGTCCTCGATCGCCCCCTCCACGAACCTGACCCGGTCCTCGACGCCGGCCAGGTTCTCGCGGCGGCCCGCGTACGTGAGCTTGTCGAGCACCACGATCTCGTCGCCGGGGCGGGCGTCGAGCGCCACCCGCACGTAGGTGGAGCCGATGAATCCAGCGGCGCCGGTCACGAGCAGCCTCACGCGGTCACCGAGCGCTCGCTGAGATAGCTGGCCAGCCCTTCCTTCCAGTGGGGGAGGTAGATCGCGTCGACGCGCTCGGTGCCGAGCACCGAGTAGGACGGGCGCGGCGCCGGGCGGCCGAACTCGTCGCTCGTGCACGACATCACGCGGCACTCGACGCCGGCCTGCCTGAAGATCTCCTGCGCGAACTCGAACCAGGAGCACGCGCCCTGGCTCGCCAGGTGGTGGATGCCGTAGGCCTCGGTGCCCGCGAGCCGCACGAGCGCGTCGGCAAGGTGCGCCGTGTAGGTGGGACAGCCAACCTGGTCGCGCACCACGACCACCTCCCCGTGGTCGCGCGCGAGGGAGAGCATCGTCTCGACGAAGTTGCGCCCGGACGCGCCGAACAGCCAGGCGCTGCGCGCGATGAAGTGGCGCGGGTTGGACTCGGCGGTCTCGTGCTCGCCGGCCAGCTTGGACGACGCGTAGACCGATTGCGGGCGCGGCTCGTCGGACTCCACGTACGGGTCGCTCTTCGCGCCGTCGAACACGTAGTCGGACGACGGGTAGATCACCCTCGCGCCGATCTCGTTCGCCGCGGCCGCCACGTTCTCGGCGCCCTCGGCGTTGACGGCCATGGCGCCCTCGAGGTCGTCCTCGGCGCCGTCCACGTCGGTGTAGGCGCCGCAGTTGACCACCACCTCGGGGCGCTCGTGGAGCATCACCTGGTCGAGCGCCGAGCGGTCCGCGATGTCGAGCTCCCCGTGCGTGAACCCCACCACCTCGTGGTTCACGAACTCCGCCGCGCGGATCACATCGCTGCCCAGCATGCCGCCGGCGCCTGTCACGAGGACCTTCACTCTCTAGAGGATTGCAATCTCGGCCTTGTCGCCCACCACGAAGCGGTAGGCGCGCGGCAGCGACGGCGTGCGGCTGATGGTCACGTCCTTGCCGATCAGGCTGGCCTCGATGCGGCCGTCGAGGTTGGAGACCGACGAGCCCTCGAGCACGATCGAGTACTCGATCTCCGCCTTCTCGATCCGCACGCTCGGGCCGACCGACGTGTACGGCCCGATGTAGGCGTCGACCAGCACGGCGCCGGCGCCGATGATCGCGGGGCCGCGCACGGTGGTGCGCTCGAGCCGGGCGCCTTTCTCTACGACGACCCTTCCCTCGACCCTCGAGTCGATCAGCTCGCCCTCCACCCGCTCCTGCACGTCGTCGAGGATCAGGTGGTTGGCCTCGAGCATGTCCTGCACCTGGCCCGTGTCCTTCCACCAGCCGTGGACGATGTGCGGGTCGACGCGCATGCCGGAGTCCACCAGGTGCTGGATCGCGTCGGTGATCTCCAGCTCGCCGCGGCCGCTCGGCTGGATGGCCTTCGCGGCGGCGAAGATCGCGGGCGTGAACATGTAGACGCCCACGAGCGCGAGATCCGACTTCGGCTCCTTCGGCTTCTCGATCAGGCGCGCCACGCGGTTGTCGCCGTCCAGCTCGGCCACGCCGTAGCTCTCCGGATCCGGCACCGGGGTGAGCAGGATCAGCGCGTCGGGCTGCTCGCTGCGGAAGGTGTCGACCAGCGCGCTGACGCCGTCGCGCAGCAGGTTGTCGCCCAGGTACATGACGAAGGCGTCGTCGCCGAGGAACTGCTCGGCGGTGAGCACGGCGTGCGCCAGGCCGAGCGGCGCGTCCTGCTCGATGTAGGTGATCCTCACCCCGAAGCGGCTGCCGTCGCCGACGGCCTCGCGGATCTCCCCGCCGGTCTCGGGGGCGATGATGATCCCGACCTCGTCGATGCCCGCGCCCGCCAGCGCCTCGATGCCGTAGAAGAGGACGGGCTTGTTCGCGACGGGCACGAGCTGCTTGGCGCTCGTGAACGTGATCGGCCGCAGGCGGCTGCCGGTGCCGCCGGAGAGGATCAGTCCCTTCAGCCCGTCCATCAGTAGGTGCCGCCCAGCTTGGCGTGGTCCCAGCTCACGATGCGAGTGGGGTGGAAGGTCAGCCCGATGCGCTTGGGCGCCTGGCCCTCGACCATCTGCTTGACATCGTCAGTGAGCGGGACGAAGCGCTCGAACAGGGCCAGGCCGTACTTCGCCACCTCGCCGGGCTCGCGCTCGATCTCCACGTCGCACTCCATCATCGCGCCGCGCAGCTCCTGGTAGAGCTCGCCGTCCTCCACCTGCAGCGTGGCGCGCGGGTCGCGCTCGAGGTTCTTCGCCTTCTGCGACTTGGCATAGGTCCAGCCGCGCAAGGTGGTGCCGTCCACCGCGTACCAGAGCGGCACGAGGTGGGGGCGGCCGTGCGGCCCGATGGTGGCCACGCTCACCACCCTGTGGTCGGCGAGGAAGCTGCGCAGCTCCTCGTCGGACATCACGATCTGGTCCCGTCTCGACGGCATTTGCAGGGGAACCCTAAGCGGGATTCAGCTGCAAGGTATCGGCCCCCGGCTGGCCGAACTCGTAGCTCTTGCCCTGGTGCCAGTCGTTCAGCAGGTCGTCGTAGTGCGGGCTGCCGGGGTGGCCGGACTGGCCGGTCGTGTGCTGCCAGCGGCTGCGGTCCGGATTGCCGAGGTCGGCCAGGAGGCGGAACGAGGGCGCCCAGCTTCCCGTGTAGGTGCCGTCATGGGGCACGAATCCGACCTGACAGACGGTCTCCTGCGCGCCGCCGGCCGGCACGTGGCGCGACAGCAGCCGGTCGAGGAGCTGCGACGCCCTGCCGGTGCCCTCGGCCAGCGCGTGGGGGAAGCGCAGGCCGTGGACCCGGCCCCAGGTCCAGGCGTTCGGGTCGCTGCCGTATTGCGTCTCGAGTTCGTCGAGCGCGCTGGTCAGTGCGTCGATGGCCAGGTCGTCCCAGGAGCGGCCGCCGATCAGCTCCGGGTCGGCCTCGTCCCAGAGCTCGATCAGCCGCGCCTGGAAGCGCCAGGGCGCCGACACCATCGGCGTGAAGCCGAGCATCGACTTGCTGCGCCAGCGCTCGGCGTAGTCCTCGTCGCCGATCACGGCCTCGCTCACCAATCGCGCGAAGTGGACGGTGAAGACCGCGTAGATCGTGCCGGCGATCGTGTCCGGGTCGAGCTTGTGGTCCCAGCTCTTCAACCGCTCGATCGCCCTCGTCTCGCGCTGGCCGGGCGGCCTCAGCCGTGCGAGCCGGTGGGCGGTCCGCTCGCCGGGGATCGAGTAGAGGTCGAGCTGGATGCGCTCGAAGTCGTCCAGCGAGAGCTTCTCCTTCTCGTTCAGGAGCTGCTCGATGCGCGCCGCGCGGTAGCCGTCGAGGTACTCGCTCGAGATGTGGTGCGGGTAGTCGTCTGGGGCGATGCGGTTGTTGGCCGTCACGAGCATGCCGTTCGGGGGGTTGGTCACCTCGGGCAGCTCCTCGTACGGGATGTAGCCGTCCCACTCGTACTCGCCGGTCCAGCCCGGTTTCGGCAGGTCGGGGCAGCCGCCGCGGCGGATCGGCAGCTTGCCGACGAGCTTGTAGCCGATGTTCCCCGAGCTGTCGGCCCAGACCATGTTCATCGAGGGGATCGTGTACCCGCGGAAGGCCTCGACGAGCTCGGCGCCGACGGTGAAGCCGCCGGCGTCCACGCCGGTGCTGTTCACCACGGGCTCCCTTATCGCCGTCCACGCGAGGGCGAGCGGCTCGCCGGATTTCGCCCCGAGCGCGTCGTTCACGATCGGGCCGTGGTGGGTCTCGCGCACCTGCAGGTGCTCGGTCTTGCCGCCCTTGATCTCGATCGGCTCGTCGTGGACCGTCACCGGCCGCCAGTCGTTCTCGAACTGGTACTCGGGGCCGTGCTCGCCGTCGCGGGAGCGCTCGACGAACAGGTCCTGCACGTCGCCCATCACGTTGGTGAAGCTCCAGGCAACGTGACGGGTGTGGCCGATCACGAGTCCCGGGAAACCGGGCATCGAGCCGCCGCGCAGCTCGAGCTCAGGCGTCGAGCCCTCGAACGTGTACCAGCAGTCCGGCATGCTCGTGGTTATGTGGGGGTCGCCGGCGAGCAGCGGCATGCCGGTGGCGGAGCGCTCGCCCGACACGGCCCAGTTGTTCGAGC
>DATNBJ010000091.1:0-26337 GCA_035572055.1 Thermoleophilaceae bacterium
GTACCAGTCCATCGAGCCCACGAACACGAGCCGGCCGTCCGCCTCGACCCGGCCGTTCGGAGCGAAGTAGTCCGTGTCGACCCCCTTCGGCACCGGGCGCACCGCGGCGCCGGGGGCGAGACCCGCCAGCAGCTCGGCGTCGGCCTCCGACACGGCCACGGTCAGGTCCGCCGCCGCGCAGGCACGCGCCTCGAAGCGCCGCATCTTGCGCCACTCGAGCTCGATCAGCGGCCGCTGCCAGATGGGCGCGGTGGCGGCCAGGCGGCGCCAGATCAGGTGCTCGACGTTGTGCTCGAAGAGGAGGACGGGCAGCGGGCACGGATCGGGCAGGTTGGGGACGGCCGTGAGGAAGTCGGCCACCACGAGATCGAAGCTGCCGCGGGCGAGCCGCTCGGCCACCAGACGCCGAAGCTCGGGGATGCGCCAGCGCCAGAGGTCCACCGGCAAGGGCGATGCCCACGAGCGCACAAGGCCGGTTGCGAACTCCGCGCTGCCGCGCTTGCCCGGCGCGTGGCGGAGCGACACCACCTCGTCGCAGGCCGCCAGCCGCCCGCGCAGCTCGTCGGCATCGCCGTCGTCGCCGTGGCTCGTGAGCACGGTGACGTCGTGCATGCCGGCGAGCGCCGCGATCGTGTGGAAGCTGCGGATGCGTCCGCCGCTCGTCAGCGGCCAGAGGCCGCCGGACTTCACCCAGAGGATCCTCACGGCAGCGCCGCCGCCTCGCCGTCGATGAACACGCGCTGCCACAGCTCGAGGCCGCCCAGGAGCCAGAGGCGCTCCCCGTGCCGAGCACTGCCCGCGCTGTGCTCGTCCGCCAGCCGCCCCACCGCCGCCGGATCGAAGAGCCCGCGCTCGCGCGCCCGCTCGCCGAGCACCAGATCGTCCACCCAGGGGCGGGCCGGGCCCCGGAACCAGCGGTTCACCGGCACCGGGAAGCCCATCTTGCGGCGCCGCAGGATCTGCGGCGGCACGAGCCCGCGCGCGGCTTCGCGGAGCACCGCCTTGGTGCGCAGGCGGCTCAGCTTGTGGCGCGTGGGCAGGGCGGCGACGCGCTCCACGAAGCGGTGGTCGAGGTACGGCACGCGGCTCTCGATCGACGCGGCCATGCTCATCTGATCCTGCTTCATGAGCAGCTCGACCACAAACGTCTCCAGGTCGGCCCGGCCCATGCGGCCCACGGCCGGCCCGTCGCCGTCGCCCAGGCCGCGCAGCCAGCGCTCGTGCGGGTCACGGGCGGGCCCGCCGCCCAGCAGCGCGCCGCGCATCGCCTCGGGGAAGGGCGCGAAGTTCTCGCAGTGGAAGGCGCGCGGCCCGGCGTCGAGCGCCAGGAAGCTGCGGCCCGCGTAGCGGTGTCCGGCCACGGCGGACCTCGCGCGTGCGCGCAGGCCCTCCGGCGCATGCCTCCACCAGGGCCTGCCCAGGCGCTCGTTCCAGGCGCTGACGCGGTACCAGTCGTAGCCGAGGAACAGCTCGTCGGCGCCCTCACCGGTGAGCACCACCTTCACGTCCTCGCTCGCCAGCCGCGACACGAAGTAGAGGAGCACGCTGGACGGGAAGGCGATCGGCTCGTCCTCGTGCCAGATCAGGCCGGGGAGCGCCTCGAAGAAGCGCTCGCGGGTCACCGTGATGTCGCGGTGCGCGGCGCCGGCGGCGTCCGCCGCCAGCCGCGCGTAGCCCAGCTCGTTGGCGTCCGGCTCGTCGAGCCCGACCGCGAAGGTGTGGACCGGGTCGGGTGAGCGCCGGGCCACCATCGCCGCGATCACGCTCGAGTCGAGACCGCCGGAGAGGAACACGCCGAGCGGCACGTCGCTCATCAGATGGCCTGCCACCGCGAGCTCGAGCTCCTCGCGCACCTCCTCGGCGCACTCGGCGCGGGTGCGCGAGTCGCGCTCGATCGGGGGCGGCACGCTCCAGTAACGGCGCACGCGCGGCTCCTCGCCCGGCGACCAGCTGAGCGTGTGGCCCGGGAGCAGCTTGCGGATTCCCTGGAAGAACGTCTCCTCGCCGGACACGAACCGGGTGGCGAGGAACTCGGGCAGCACCTCGGCATTGAGCGCGGGCGCGATGCTCCCGGCCGCGAGGATCGCCTTGATCTCGGAGGCGAACAGCAGCTCGTCGCCCGTCCGCGCCCAGTACAGCGGCTTGATGCCGAGGCGGTCGCGCGCCAGGAAGAGCCGCCGCTGGCGGCGGTCCCAGATCGCGAACGCGAACATCCCCTGGAGGCGCTCGACGCAGCGCTCGCCCTCCTCCTCGTAGAGGTGGAGGATGGTCTCGGTGTCGCTGCGGCTGCGGTAGCTGTGGCGGCGCTCCTCGAGCTCCGCGCGCAGCGCCGCGTGGTTGTAGATCTCGCCGTTGTAGACGAGCCAGACGCTCTCGTCCTCGTTCGCCATCGGCTGCGCGCCGCCCGGCAGGTCGACGATCGCGAGCCGCCGGTGGCCGAGGCCAACCGGGCCGTCGAGCCACAGCCCCTCGCCGTCGGGGCCGCGATGGCGCAGCGACTCGCGCATGCGCTCCACGCGGGCGCCGTCCACGCTCTCGCGCGGGTTCAGCCTGACGATGCCGGCGATTCCACACATGCCGGTTCCACCCGGATCTCGGCCGGGTCCTCCAGCGGGACGAGCAGCGTGACGAACCGCAGGGGCAGTGCGGCGGTGGCGCTGTGCGTGAGCATGGGCGCGGGCACACGGCGGCCGTAGTCGGGCGATACCCAGCCCCGGCGCAGCTCGGTGGCGAGCGGGGCCTCCGAGAACGTGTGCAGCAACAGGCCGTGCCCGTTGTTGCCGCGCACCTGGCACCAGCCGTCCACCAGCTCGGCCCGAAGCGGCGCCAGCTGGAAGCGCAGGTCCACGCGGTGCTCTCCCTCGCCCTCGAGCTCGTCCTCCACCACCCAGAGCCGCGCCGACCTGTCGAACAGCACTCGCCGGCGGTGCACCACCGGCGCGTAGGCGTCGTGCTCGGCCTCGACGACGTCCTCGGCCCAGCGCAGCAGCCGCGCCTGAGGGCGCGAGCGCCAGTGGAACAGCCGCGCCGGCTCGGCCTGATCGCGACCATCGACCGTCAGCGTGCTGTGCGCGGCGCTGGCGCGGAAGCGGTCGCGCTCTGCGGGGTCGGCGGAGTAGCAGTACGTGCCGGGGTCGACGATGTAGGGCTCGCCGAACACGGCGAGCTGGATGCTGAGCAGGTCCGCGTGCGTGTGGCCGCCCTCGCCGAGCGGGCCGACGTCGAAGATCAGCCGGTGCGCGCCCTCGCGCAACACCGCGTAGCCGCCGTCGGGAAAGAGTCGCGACCCGCCCGCCGCCGGCGCCTCCGGCACGAGCGCCTCGGCATCGGGTCCGAGCAGCCACACCGTCTCCGGCTCGAGCCGGCCGGCCGCCTGCGCGAGGTCGGGCCGGCCGAGGATCGCGGCAGCGGTGGAGAAGACGCCGCGCAGGTCGTCGGGGGACCGCGGGGCCAGCGGAAGCAGCCAGCCTCCGTCGGCATCCCCGATCGCCGGCATCGCGCCGTCCGGCGAGCGCGTCCAGAGCAGGAACTCGAGCAGGGCTTCGAGCCTCGCCCTGGGCAGCTCCACGCCGAGGGCCAGCGCGTGCATGTAGATCTCGACGGTTAAGCGCTGGTAGCAGGTGGCCCGCTCGAAGTGGACGCCGTCGGGCAGGATCTGGCGCTCCATCTGGTCGGCCAGGACGCGCGCTCCCAGCCCGCGCCAGCGCCCGGCCCGGCGGGCATCCGGCAGCATCAGCCCGGCGTAGACGAGTCCCAATGCCTCGCCCGTCAGGTGGGTGTTGGGGGCGTACCAGGTGGAGAGGTGGCGCTCGATGTGGACGGCGTGATCGGCGGCCGACTCGGCCATGCCCGGCGGCGCCTCGCCGAACAGCGCGACGGCCCAGGACCAGGCGATCAGCCGCAGCGCCACCTCGAGGCTCGAGGCCCACGCGATTCCGCGCCCGCGCGGGTTTGCGGCAAGCCAGTGACCGAACGTAGCGTGGAACGCATCGCGGTATTTCTCGTCCCCAGTCAGCCGATACGCTTGCCCGAGGCCGACCAGCCACTGATGGCGGTTCAACTCCCACGGGACCTTGCTGTCTCCCACCTGAGCTCGGTCGAGGACATCGAGTCGACTCCAGTGCACGAGCGGCGAGCGAACGCCGGAGACGGGATCGAGCCGCCAGTCGATCGGGTCGCCGAACGACAGGTCCTCGTAGCCGAGCAGATCGAAGCGCCCTTCCAACGCGCGCTCCGCGGCGGCCACCGTGGCCGCACAGGCGTCCGGCGCCAGCGCGGCGGCGATCGGTGCGGTGCCCGCGTTCGCGGCGCCGGCGAGGGCGCTCGGGTCGTATTCGCCGACGGGCGTGCGCGGGCGAGCGCCGCCCCCGAAGCGCTCCACCCAGGTGACGGCCCGCTCACGGCCACGGCCGGCAATCTCGGCGCTCGACATGCGCCGTAGCCGCGCGAAGTCCACGGATCCGATCCTCTCACGGGATCGCGTGGTTCCGCGACCCGTGCGGGTGCTGGTGGTGGCCCCCTCGCCACGCACGATCGGCGGCCAGTCGAACCAGGCCGCGATCCTGCTCGAGCGCCTCGCCGCGGAGCCGTCGGTCGAGCCGTCGTTCCTGGCCAGCGACCCGCGGCTGCCCGGCCCGCTGCGCGCGCTTCAACGAGTCAGGTACCTGCGCACGATCGCGAACTCGCTCGTCTACGTCGCCGGCCTGCTGCGGCGGGTGCCGCCGGCCGACGTCGTGCACGTGTTCTCGTCGTCGAACACGTCGTTCGTGATCACCGCCACCCCGGCGATCCTGGTCGCGCGCCTGCTGCGCAAGGGCGCGCTGCTGCACTACCACAGCGGTGAGGCGCACACGCACCTGCGTGAGTGGCGAACGGCGGTGCCCACTCTGCGCCTGGTGGGGGCGATCGTGTCGCCGTCGGTCTACGTCGCGAGCGCGTTCGAGCGGCACGGGTTGCCGGTGCGCGTGATCCCGAACGTGCTCGAGGCGGACCGGTTCGAGTTCCGCGAGCGCGCGCCGCTGCGGCCGCTGGTCCTGTCGAACCGCGCGCTCCTGCCCTACTGCCACGTCGAGGACGTGCTGCGCGCGTTCGCCCTGGTGCGGGCCCGGGCGCGCGGTGCGCGGCTGATCGTGGCGGCCGATGGACCCGAGCGGGCCTCGCTCGAGCGGCTCGCGGGCGAGCTGGGGCGGGACGGGATCGAGTTCACCGGCTGGATCGCTCCCGAGTCCATCGGCTCGCTCTATGCCTCTGCTGACGTTCTGCTGAACACCTCCGGCGAGCGCGACAACGTGCCGATGTCGATCCTGGAGGCGTTCGCGGCGGGGCTGCCGGTGGTGTCGACGGCGGTCGCGGGGATTCCCGAGCTCGTGCGCGACGGCGAGACCGGGCTGCTCACTCCGCCCGGCGACCACCGTGCCATCGCGTCGGCCGTCCTGCGGCTGTTGCACGATCCCGAGCTGGCGAGCAGGCTGGCCCACGCCGCGCGGGAGTCGCTCGTGCGTCACCGCTGGGAGGCCGTGCGCGGGCCGTGGCTGGCGCTGTACGAGGAGCAGAAGCCGGGCTAGTCTGGCGAGGTGATCGAGAGCCGCGCCGATCTCCGGGCGTATCTGGAGGCCGACCGGGTCGCCCTCCGTGTCGAGCGCACGCTGAGGAACCGGCTGCTCGACGACGTCTGGCGCTTCCAGCGCTCGCTGCGTCGGCTCGAGTTCCGGCTCAACACGGGCGCGAATCCGCTGCTCCTGGCGATCTCGAAGCTGCGCCACCGCCGCCTGTCGCGCATGCTCGGCTTCGTGATCCCGCCGAACGTGTTCGGCCCCGGACTGTCGATCTCCCACTACGGGCCGATCCAGGTGGATACCCATTCCCGGATCGGCGCGAGGTGCCGCATCCACCCCGGCGTGATGGTGGGCGCGTCGCACGGCGCGGACGCCGGCGTACCGATCATCGGCGACGACTGCTACCTGGGCGCGGGCGCGAAGCTGTTCGGCGGCATCGAGCTCGGCCGGGGCACGATCGTCGGCGCGAACGCCGTGGTGAACCGCAGCTTCCCCGAGGGCAACCTGACGATCGCCGGCGTGCCCGCCAGGGTGATCGGCGAGCGCGAGGCGCTCACCCTCGACTCGGAGTAGGGCCACGCGCCACGACGTCGTCTTCTTCATGCCGGCGGCCGCTCCGCTCCTCGCCGAGGGCGGCGCCAGGTTCGCCGGTGGCGCCGAGAACCAGGTGCTGATGCTCGCGCGCGAGCTGGCCCGGCGCGGGCACAGGGTGGGCATCGTCGCGTTCGGCGGCGGCACCGCGACGCTGCGCGCGCGGGTCGACGGCGTCGACGTGGTCGAGCTGACGCCGCCGCGCACGCGCATTCCGCTCGTGCGGACGCTGGCCTTCTACGCGCGGACCTTCCGCGTGCTGCGCGCCAATCCAGCCGGCGTGATCGTGCAGCGCGCGGCCGGGATCCACACGGCGCTCGTGGCCGCGGCCGCACGGCTCCTGCGCACGCGCTTCGTGTTCGCGAGCGCGGGCCTGCACGACTTCGACTTCGCCAGCTGGGAGAGCAGGCGCTGGATCGTCGCGCTGTACGAGCGCGCGGTGCGAAGCGCCGATCGGGTGGTGGTCCAATCGGCGGAGCAGGCCGCGCTGTGCCGCCGCCGCTTCGGGCGGGAGCCGCTCGTGATCGCGAGCATCGCGGAGCCGGCCGCTCCCCAGACCGGAACGCCCGGCGCGTTCCTGTGGGTCGGGCGGCTGGACGAGCACAAGCGGCCGCAGGCCTACCTCGACCTGGCGCGCGCGCTTCCCGAGGCGCGCTTCCGGATGGTCGCCGTGGCGGGTGAGCTGGACGCCGCGGACGTCCCCAACCTCGAGCTGCTCGGGCCGCGGCCCCGGGCCGAGCTGGCCCCGCTGTTCGCCGACGCCGTGGCGATCGTCAGCACCTCACGCTCGGAGGGGGTCCCGAACGTGTTCCTCGAGGCATGGGCGCGCGGGGTGCCGGCGCTGGCGCTCGCCCACGACCCCGACGGCGCGATCGAGCGCGAGCGGCTCGGCGGCTTTGCGGGCGGCTCCCCCGAGCGGCTCGCCGAGCTTGCGCGCGAGCTGTGGGAGACGCGCGGCGACCGTGCCGAGCTCGCCACCCGCTGCCGCGAGCACGTGACACGCGTGCACGACGCCGGCCCGGTGGCAGACCGCTGGAGCGAGGCGCTCGGGCTCGGGGGTGTCTGAGCGATGTGCGGGATAGCCGGGGTCGTCGACTCCGAGCGTCCGGTCGAGCGGGACCTCGTCGAGCGGATGTGCGCCGCGCTCGAGCACCGCGGCCCGGACTCGCGCGGCATCCACCTGGAGGACGGGGTCGGCCTCGGCGCCCAGCGGCTGGCGATCATCGACGTGCCCGGCGGGAGCCAGCCTGTCTACAACGAGACGGGCGACGTGGCGGTGGTCTTCAACGGCGAGATCTACAACCACCACGAGCTGCGCGCGGAGCTCGTCCGGCGTGGCCACCGCCTGGTCAGCTCGGCCGACACCGAGGTGATCGCACACCTCTACGAGGACCACGGCCCGCGGCTCGTCGAGCGGCTGCGCGGGATGTTCGCGTTCGCCATCTGGGACGCGCGCGAGCGCAGGCTCGTGTGCGCGCGCGACCGTGTGGGCAAGAAACCGCTCTTCTACGCGCGCCGCGGCGGGCGCTTCTCGTTCGCCTCGGAGCTCGGGGCGCTGCTCCAGGACGAGACGATCCCGCGCGACCTCGACCCGGAGGCGATCGACGCCTACCTCGCGCTCCAGTACGTGCCGCACCCGCTCTGCGCGCTGCGGGGGGTCCGGAAGCTGCCCCCGGCGTGCACTCTCGTGGTCGAGCCCGGAGGCAGCGAGCGCGTGGAGCGCTACTGGGAGCTGCGCTATCTGCCGAAGCGCGATGCCCCGCCCGCCGAGCTGGAGCAGGAGCTGCGCGCGAAGCTGGACGACGCGGTGCGTGTCCGGCTGGAGAGCGACGTGCCGCTCGGCGCGCTCCTGTCGGGCGGGATCGACTCGAGCGCGGTGGTCGCCTCGATGGCGGCGGCGTCGCACGGCGCGGTGCGCACGTTCTCCGTCGGGTTCGATGACCCGGCGTACGACGAGTCGCGCTTCGCGCGGCTGGTCTCCGAGCGGTTCGGCACAGAGCACCACGAGCTGCGCCTGCGACCCGACGCCCTCGCGATCATGCCGCGGCTCGCGCGCCACTACGGCGAGCCCTTCGGCGACTCCTCCGCGCTTGCCACGTTCCATCTCGCGGAGCTCGTCGCCGGCGAGGTGACGGTGGCGCTCACGGGCGACGGCGGCGACGAGAGCTTCGCCGGCTACGACCGCTACGAGCCGAGCGCGCGCCTGGAGCGAATCGTCCGCACCCCCGCGGTGCTCGCCCGCCCGGCGGGCGCCCTGCTCGGCATGCTCGGCGACGGCGCCGGCTCGCGCAGCGCGCGCAGCCGGCTCGCCCGCCTGGGCCGGCTCCTCGCCCTCGACGAGGCCGGCCTCTACGCCCAGTCCGTGCTGATCTTCGACGCGGCGGCGCGGCGCCGCCTGCTCGCCCCGGGCTTCGGCAGCCACGACGCCGCCGAGCGGATGCTGCTCGGCGCCTGGCGATCGCTCGCTGCCCGCGACCGCACCGACCACATGATGGGCGTGGACGTGGCGACCTACCTGCCCGGCGACCTCTTGCCGAAGGTCGACATCGCGACGATGGCCCACTCGCTGGAGGCGCGCTCGCCGCTGCTCGACCACGAGCTGCTGGAGCTCGCGGCCTCGTTGCCGGCCGGGCTCAAGCGCAACAAGGGGATCCTGCGCTCGGCGCTGCGCGGCACGCTGCCGGCCGAGGTGCTCGACCGTCCCAAGATGGGCTTCGCCGTGCCGCTGGAGCGCTGGTTCCGCGAGGACCTGGCCGGCAGCGCCGGCGAGCTGCTGCTCGACCGCGACGCGCGTTCGCTCGAGTTCCTCGACCGCGAGGCGGTGGCGGCGCTGATCCGCGAGCACGAGTCGCGCGTCGCCGACCACTCGATGCGGATCTGGGTGCTGATGATGCTCGAGACGTGGCAGCGCGAGGTGCTCAGCGCCGCGCCAGCCGCCGTGTAGTCCCGATCGGGTCGAGCCGCAGGGCGCGCAACAGGTAGCGCAGCGACTTCGGCCTGTCGCCGGCGCGGTGGACGGTCGAGAGGATGAAGGCGAGGTGGGCGTGAGCCCGGCGCTCGAGCCGCTGCACGTCGGCGGGCAGCAGGCCGGAGGAGAAGGCCTTGCGGAGCATGTGCTCGCCGGCTTCCTCGAACCCCTCCGGCCGTGCGTGCTTCTGCCCCGCGTGGCTGCGGTAGCGAGCGAGGGGCTCGGGCAGCGCGGCGACGGGAAAGCGTGCCGCCAGCCGCCAGGTCAGGTCGCCGTCCTCGGCGCGCCTCATCGCCGTGTCGAACCCGCCACAGGCCTCGAACGCCGCCCGCCTCACCAGGCCGGTCTGCGCAAGACCGACGAAGGGCGCCTCGCTCATCAGCGTGTTGCGGAGAGCCATCGCCGGCTCGGGTGGCGGGGCGAAGCCGAGCGGCCGCCCGTCCTCGTCGATGAAGGCCAGGCCGCAGTAGACGAGCCCCAGCCCGTCGTCGGCTTGCATCAGCTCGACCTGGCGCTCGATCTTGGCCGGCTCCCAGACGTCGTCGGCGTCGAGGAACGCCAGCAGCTCGCCGCGTGCCGCCGCGACGCCCGCATTGCGCGCGCCCGCCGAGGTGCGAGCGGAGGATGCGACCCGCACGATGCGATCTCCGAAGCGGTCGAGCACCGCGGCCGTGCCGTCCGTGGAGTCGTCGTCGACGACAACGCACTCGAGCGGCACGTAGGTCTGAGCGAGCACGCTCTCGATCGCCTCGGCCACGAAGCGCTCGCCGTTGTGGACGGGCACGACCGCGCTGACGAGTGGCCGCTCGCCGCTCATACGCTCGCCCGCGGCCGCGCCATGGCCCAGAGCGCGCGCAGCGAGTCGCGGGCGAACAGCCAGACGAGGCCGAGGTAGGCCGTTCCGCCGACGAGCGAGCATGCGAGCAGTGCCGGCCAGGGCGAGTGGATCGCGTGCTCGAGCGGGACGATCACGGCGACCATTCCCGCGGTGGCGACGATGGCGGGCAGCGACGCGTTCCACAGCTCGCGCGGGCTGAGGTCGAACACGCGGATCGCCACCACCAGCGCGATCGCCGCGAACAGCACGCGCGTGCCGGCCTGGCAGGCCGCCACCGCCGCGATCCCGTGGTCGACGAAGATCGCGATCAGCGTGACCAGGAGGATCGCCTGCGGCACCGCCAGTCGCAGCATCACTCCCACGCGCCTGGTCGCCAGGAAGGCGTTCCCCGACACCTGGCTGAGCGGGCCGCCCATGAAGCCCACGCTGAGGATCCGGACCACGGGCACGGCCGCGTGCCAGCGTGGCCCGAACAGCGCAGCCACGAGCGGCCCCGCCAGCACGAACAGCGCCGCGGCGAGCGGCAGCATCAGCAGCATCGAGTAGCGCGAGGTGGCGATCAGGGCACGCCGCAACGCATCCCCGTCGAGCTGTGCGAAGGCCGGGAAGAGCACGAGTCCGACGGCCGTGACCATCTCCACGATCACCATCTCGGGCAGCCGGTAGCCCAGCGCGTAGGTGCCCAGCGCGGTGGCGCCGAGCACGCGTCCGACGAACAGGTTGTCCACGTAGCTCATGCCGACGCCGATCAGGCTGACGGCGGTCAGCGGGCCACCGAAGCGGATCAGCGTCGAGACGTGTCCGCGTGGGCCGCGCAGCGACGGCCGCCAGCGCACGAGCACCCAGAGCGCGATGCTCCACGCCAGCGTGCCCGCCAGGTAGCCGAGCACCAGGCTCCACGGCCCCTTGCCGGCCACCGCCAGGCCGATCCCCACTCCGCCGCGCAGGATCACCTCGGCAACCTCGGCGCCGGTGCGCGAGCGGAAGTCGAGCCGGCGCTGCGCGAGCGCGTAGTGGGTGAGGCCCAGCGAGCGCAGCGGCAGGTTGAGCCCGAGCACCGCGAGCAGGGCGAGCAGCTCGGGCTGGCGGAAGAAGTCGGCGGCGAGCGGGCTGATCGCGGCCACGACGGCCGCGAGCACGACGCCGATCAGCAGCGTGAAGCGGAACGCGGTCTCGGCCTCGCGGTCCACTTCCTCCGGCTTGGCGACGATCAGCGCCTGGTTGAAGCCGAGGTCGCGCAGCGCGTCGAAGACGGTCGTGAAGATCAGCGCCAGTGCGACGAGGCCGAACTCGTGCGGCGTCAGGAGCCGCGCGAGGACCGCCGTGGAGGCAAGCACGAGCAGCCGCACCCCGGCGAGCGACGCGTACGACCACATCACGCCCCGGATGGTGCGAGTGCCCAGCGCCGATGTGTCCCGCACGGCCATCCCCTTCCGGGCAAGCGTAAATCCGATCGGGGCCGCCCGGGGACGCTGTTGCGTGGCCGCAAAATCGGGATTAGAGTCGGTTGCGGGCCGAATGTCGCCGCTCGCGCAGGATTGCGTTCGCCAGTTGCTCAACCGCCGACGTTCTCGCCCGAACCGTTCGAAGGGGGCTTCGAGCCGTACCTGCGGGCCGTTCGCCGCCACCCGCTGATCGTCGCCGTGGTCACGCTCGCCGCGCTGGCGGGGTCGGTGGCCTGGCTGGCCGCGCGCTCGCCCGAGTACCGCGCCACCGCGCGCGTGCTGGTCACTCCGATGCCGTTCGACGACGCCAGCTTCGCCGGCCTGCCGGTGTTGAAGGACACGCCGGGGGATCCGGTCAGGGCGGTGAATACGGCCGCCGGGATGCTCGAGTCGCCGAGGGCGGCCGCCGGCGCGGCGCAGACGCTGGGCAACGGCTGGACTCCGGGCCGCGTCGCGAGCGTGGTGACGGTCACGACGCTCGGCGGCACCAACGTGCTGGGCGTCCAGGCGGTCGACCGCAGCAGGACGACGGCCGCCGACGTGGCCGGCGCCTACGCGGCGGCCGCTCTCGCAGAGCGGCGCCAGAGCCTCGGCCTCCAGGCGAAGGGGCTGATCGTCCAGCTCAAGTCGGGCCCGAAATGGGATCCGCTGAAGGTCGACTCGCTGCTCGCGGTGGTGAATGGCTTCGACCCGAACTTCTCGCAGGCCGCCGGCGCCCCGACGATCGCGAGCGCCCGGCGCTCGAACTGGCGGATCGTCGCCGCCGCGCTGATCGCCGGGGTGGTGCTCGGCGTCGCCGCGGCGGTCGTCGTCGACCAGTTCGGACGGCGCCGGTGAACGCGCTGGTCACAACGAACCGCAACGTCTCGCGCGTGGTCACGGGCGCGGCCTGCTGTGCCGTCGTGATCGGCGCGCTGATCGCCGTTCGCCCGGCGTATGGCGTCGCGGCGCTCGCCGCGCTCTGCTTCATCCCGCTGGTGGCCGGCAGCGTCCCCCTCGGCATCGCGGTCTGGCTGCCCGCCATGTTCGTCGTGCTCGGACTCGCCACCACGGCCCTTCAGTTCCTCATCGTGGCCGCCTGGCTCGGCTGCCTGATAGCCCGCCCCGCGACCGTGCGCGAGCTCCTGCCCGGCCAGCGCACGCTGCTCGCGGCGCTCGGGCTGCTCCTGGCCTGGCTGTCGCTCAGCGTGCTCTGGGCGCGCGAGGTCTCGCCGGCGTGGCATGAGCTCGTGCTGTGGCTGGTGGCCGGCGGGGTGCTGGTGGTCGTGGCCACGGTGACCGGCCGCACGGGCTGCGTGAGGCTGGTCATGGCGGCGTTCGTGGCCGGAGCGCTGCTGTCGGTGATCGTCGGGCTGCTGGGCTTCGGGCCGGCGGAGACGGTCGTGCCCGGATCGCTGCTCAGCCAGTCGGTCGCGCACCGCTTCTCGGGCGCCGAGGGCAACCCCAACGAGCTCGCGACCCAGCTCATCGTCGCGATCGTGTTCGCGGGGGTGCTTGCCGCGGACGCGCGCCGCCGCGAGCTTCGCCTCGGCCTGGCCGCGGTCGCGCTCGGCCTCACGGTCGCGCTGGCCGCAACGGAGTCGCGGGGCGGCCTGGTCGCGTTCGCCGTCGCGCTCGTGATCGCGCCGCTGCTCTTCTGGCGCCAGCGCATGCCCGCGGTGGCGGCGATCGGCCTCGTCGCGATCGCGGCGGCCGGCTTCTTCGCGGCCTCCCCCGGCGCCCGCGACCGGGTCACCGAGGTCAACGACGGCGGCGCCGGCCGCTCGACGCTCTGGGCGGTGGCCTGGCGAATGGCCAAGGACAACGCTCCGGAGGGCGTGGGCCTCGACAACTTCCGCGCGGTCTCACCGGACTACCTGCACACCCCGGGCTCGCTTCGCTACGCGATTCAGATCGACGACCCACACGTGGTGCACAACGAGTACCTCGAGCTGCTGGCGGAGACCGGGATCGTAGGGCTGCTGCTGTTTCTGGCACTCGTCGGCATCTGCCTCGGCGCGGCGCGGCGCGCCGCGCGCGCGTTCGAAGCGCTCGGGCGCCACGACCTCGCGCGGATCTCACGTGCCGTCCTGCTCGCGGGCATCGGCGTGCTCGTGGCACAGGTCTTCGCGTCGAGCGCCTACGACGCGCGGCTCTGGGCCCTGTTCGCCCTCGGGCCGGCGCTCCTGGCGATGACGACGCGTGTCTCCTGGGCGGTGCCGCGGTGAGGATCCTCGTGACCGGAGGGGCCGGCTTCGTCGGCTCGCATCTCGCCGGCCGCCTGCTGCGGCTCGGCCACGACGTACGGGTGATCGACAACTTCTCCACCGGGCGACGCGGCAACCTGTTGGCCCTCGCCCAGGACGCGGAGCTCGTCGAGGGGGACATCCGCAGCTACGAGCGCGCCTCCACGGCGGTGCGGGGCTGCGAGCTCGTGTTCCACCTGGCGGCGCTGCCGTCGGTGCCGCGCTCGGTGCAGGACCCGCTGACCAGCCACGAGGCCAACGTCACCGGCCTGCTCAACGTGATGCTGGCCGCCCGCGACGCCCGCGTGCGCCGGCTCGTGTACGCGTCCTCGTCCTCCGTCTACGGCGCGAACGCGGAGCTGCCCAAGCGCGAGGAGATGACGCCGGCGCCGATCTCGCCGTACGCGGTCTCGAAGCTGGCGGGCGAGGGCTACTGCCGCGCGTTCGGCGAGGTCTACGGGCTCGAGACGGTCGCGCTGCGCTACTTCAACGTCTTCGGCCCCCACCAGGACCCGCGCTCCGACTACGCCGCCGCGATCCCCAACTTCATCTCCGCGCTGATGGCCGGGCGCGCGCCGGTCGTGTTCGGCGACGGCGAGCAGTCGCGCGACTTCACCTACGTCGACAACGTGGTGGACGCGAACGTGCTGGCGATGGACGCGCCCCAGGCGCGCGGGCGCGTGTACAACGTGGCGTGCGGGGAGCGGGTCACGATCAACGGGCTCATCGCCGAGCTGCGCGAGCTGCTCGGCAGCAGCGTGGAGGCGGACTACCGCCCGCCGCGCCCGGGCGAGGTCCCGCACTCGCTCGCCGACATCAGCGCCGCGCGGCGCGAGCTCGGCTACGAGCCCGCGGTGGCGCTGCGGGATGGGCTCGAGCGGACGATCGAGCACCTGCGCGGCGAGGTCGCCTCAGCCTCCGCCTCGGTCTGAGCGGGCGAAGACGAACTCGTTGCATCCCCAGCCGCCGTTGAGGCGCGACCTGACCAGGCCGAAGCCCCGCTCGGCGTAGAACCCGGTCACGGCCTCGGGGCGCGCGACCTCGAACGGGTAGCCGCCGCACCAGTCGACCATGTCGTGCCGGCGGCTCATTCCGCGCATCCGCGAGTAGTCCCGCCAGCGGCGCGCGTAGGCACGCGGCCCGTGGCGGATCGCCACCACCAGCTCGATCGGCGCCATCACCGCGACCACGAACACGGGGCGCAACGGGCGCGGCAGCGAGTTGTACAGCCGCTTGATCCGGCGCCAGGCGGCGCTCTTTCGCCCCTGGTCGTTGTAGATCGAGACGAACAGCCGCCCGCCGGGCGCCACCGCCCGGCCGGCCGCCTGCATCGCCGTCCAGAGGTCGCCCGTGTGGTGAAGCACGCCCCACGCGTAGACGACGTCGGACTCGCCGGGCGCCGCGCTGAGCACGTCGGCCCGCTCGATCTCCCAGTTGCCGGCGCCCGGCGCGAAGCGCCGCCGAAGCTCCTCCGCGCACGCCACCGAGTCCGGGTCGACGTCGAAGGAGCGCACGCGCTCGGCTCCGAGCTGCCATGCCGCCAGCGAGAAGAGGCCGCTCCCGGAGCCCACGTCGAGGAATGTCCGCCCCTCCAGCGAGTCGAGCTCCAGCATGTCCTGCAGCGATCGTCGCGCCTCGGCCACCCGCTCATCGTCGACCGTCGCGAGAAAGCCCCGCCAGTTCTGCCCGAAGCGGAAGCGCACGCGGCTCAAGCCGGCGTAGCGGCGGCGGCGGCGCGCACCGCCGCGATCACCTCTTCGTTGCTCGGGTTGTCCGCCGAGTTGCGGTTGTAGTGAGCGAACGCCACCGTGCCGTCGCGCGCGATCACGAACGTGCCCGGCCGCTGCGACACGTCGCCCTTCGGGACGCCGCCGAACTTCCCGTGCGCCGCGGCCCGCACCCAGCCCAGCATCGCCCGGGGGCCCATGTACTCGAGCGGCCCGCCGCTCTCGAGCCCCACGGCGTGGTAGGCCTCCCTGTCGGGGTCACCTAGGCAGTCGAACGGCACGCCGCGCTGCCGGCAGAAATGGGAGGTCGGCTCGGCCCGGTACTGGAACACGGCCACGATGTCGCCTCCCAGCGCCCTGATCTCCTCGTGGGCCCCGGCCAACTGGCCGAGGTGCTCGCGGCACGACGGTCACCCAAAATGGCGCATAAACGCAAGCACCAGCGGCCCGTTTCGCCAGCGCTCGCGCAACTCGACCGGGCCTCCGGTGCTTAGGAGCGTGAGCCCGGGAAATTCCTGGCCTTGCGCCAACGCGGACATGGCGCGATCCTAAGACGTAGGCAGGCGGGAAAGCCGCACTCAACAGTTTCGGCCGAAGTGCCGAAGGTAGGGGAAGATGGACACGCCGAAGCGCACCAGCTACCGGAAGTCTGCGGTCGCGCTTGCGATCGCAGCGATCATCGTCGGGCTGCTCTGGTCCCAGGGCCACCTCCAGCTCGCGCTGGCGGTTCTCAGCTTCGTGTCGCTCACCGTGCTCATTTCGAGCACGCTCTCGATCGCCACGCTGCGCGAGCAGGTCTCGGACAACGAGTTCGCCGCTCTGCACGATCCGCTCACCGAGCTTCCGAACAGGCTTCTCTTCCACGACCGCGTCCACCAGGCCCTGCTGGCCGCGCGCCGCTCCGGCTCGCGCGCCGCGGTGATCCTGCTGGACATCGACCGCTTCAAGGAGATCAACGACTCCCTCGGCCACCACACCGGCGATCTCGTGCTGTACGAGGTCGGCCGCCGCCTGACCGAGACACTGCGCGTCAGCGACAGCGTGGCGCGGCTGAGCGGTGACGAGTTCGCCCTGCTGCTGCCCCGCCTCGACGACGACCTGTCGGCCGCCGCCGCGGCCGCGAAGGTGCGCGAGGCGCTTGCCGTGCCGCTCGCCGTCGACGGTCTCGACGTGGAGATGGAGGCCACCGCCGGCATCGCGCTCTATCCGGACCACGGCGAGGACCCCGAGAGCCTGCTCCGGCACGCCGAGGTGGCGATGTACAACGCGAAGGAGTCCCACGCGGGCTACGAGCTGTACGCCGCCGCGCGCGACGAGTTCTCCCCCAGCCGCCTGCGCCTGGTCGGCGAGCTGCGCAACGGCATCGCCCGCGGCGAGCTCGAGCTGCACTACCAGCCGAAGGTGCGCCTCAACGACAAGACCGTGGTCGGCGTCGAGGCGCTCGTGCGCTGGCAGCACCCCGAGCACGGCCTGATGGCGCCCGACAAGTTCATTCCGCTGGCCGAGCACACGGGCCTGATCCGGCCGCTGACGCTCCAGGTGCTCGCCGCGGCGCTCGACCAGTGCGCCGAGTGGCGCAAGAACGGCCTCGAGCTGGGCGTGGCGGTGAACCTCTCGCCGCGCAACCTGATGGACCCCGACCTGCCGCGGCAGATCAAGCAGCTCCTCGAGGAGCGCAATTTGCCGCCGAAGCTGCTCGAGCTCGAGATCACCGAGAACACGATCATGGCCGACCCGAAGCGCGCCCGCGAGGTGCTGATGCGCCTCGACGCGATGCACGTCTGGCTGGCCGTGGACGACTTCGGCACCGGCTACTCGTCACTCGCCTACCTGAAGCAGCTCCCCGTCACCACGCTGAAGGTCGACCGCTCCTTCGTGATGTCGATGGAGTCGGACGAGGACGACGCCGTGATCGTCCGCTCGACAATCGCGCTCGGCCGCAACCTGGGCCTGCGCGTGGTGGCCGAGGGCGTCGAGAGCGAGGGCGCCCTCAACGAGCTGCGCGACCTGGGCTGCGACTTCGCCCAGGGCTACCACCTGAGCCGCCCGCTGCCCGCGGCCGAGCTCGAGCAGTGGGTGCGCGAGGGTCCCCTCACGCACGCGGCCGAAGAGTCGGTCGCTTAATCGCCTCGAGCAGCGCCGGGAGCGCCGGGTTGTCCGGCGAGCTCCGGTTGTAGTGGGCGAAGACCACCGTCCCGCCCGTGTCGACCACGAACGTGCCCGGCCGCTGCGCGACGTCGCCCACCGGCTTGCCCACGTACGCGCCGACCTTGGCCGCGCGAAACCAGTTTCGGTAGACGTTCAGGCCGATGTACTCCCTGCGCTCGCCGCGCTCGAGCCCCACCGCCCTGTAGCCCGCGCGGCTCGGGTCGCCCAGGCACTCGAACGGCACGCCGCGGCTGTGGCAGAAGCTCACCGTCGGCTCCGCGCGGTACTGGAAGATCGCGACGACCTCGCCGCCGGCCGCCCGCAGCTCCTCGTAGCCGCGGCCGAGCTGAATCAGGTGCTCGCGGCAGAAGGCGCAGCCGAAGTGGCGCATGAAAGCGATCACGAGGGGCTGCCGGGTCCAGCGCTCGGACAGCCTCACCGGTCCTTCGAGCGACTCCAGGCTGACGTCTGGAAAGCGGTCGCCGGCCTGAAGCGTCATGCGGCCCGGGCCAGGCCGCCGACCGCCTCGAGGATCGCGGACATCGGCGGGTTGTCCGGCGACATCGCGTTGTAGTGGGCGAAGACCACCGTGCCGCCGCGGTCCACCACGAAGGTGCCGGGCCGCTGCGACGGGTCGCCCGACGGCTTTCCGGGGAGCGCCCCGGCGCGCGCGGCCCGCAGCAGCGGACCGAGCAGCGGCAGCGAGAGGTACTCGCGCCGCTCGCCCTGGTCGAGCCCGACGGCGGCGTAGGCCGCGCGGCTCGGATCGCCGAGGCAGTCGAACGGCACCCCGCGGGCGCGGCAGAAGCTGTCGGTCGGCTCGGCCCGGTACTGGAAGATCGCGACCACGTGGCCGCCCGCCGCGAGGACCTCGTCGTAACGGCGGCCGAGCTGGATCAGGTGCTCGCGGCAGAAGGGACAGCCGAAGTGCCGCATGAACGCCACCACCAGCGGTCGCTCGCTCCAGCGCTCCGAGAGGCGCACGGGCCCCTCGAGCGAGTCCAGCGTGAGATCCGGGAAGCGGTCCCCCCTCCGCAACTGCTCCACCCCGTGGATGGTAGAGAGGCGCTCTGGCGGGCCCTAGTGGGCTCGGCGCCAGATGCGCAGGCGGTCGAGCAGCGACCGCGGCAGCCGCTCGGCACCCGGTGGCTTCGGCCCCGACGATCCGCGGAAGGTGTCGAGGAAGAGGAGCCAGAAGCCGGCCACGAACACGAGGCAGGGCAGTACGAGCAGGGCGCTGATCACCCAGACCGGCGGCAGGCCCGAGACGCTGTCGCTCACGTACTGCTTCTCCCCGATGTGCTGGACCGTGACCACGGCGAAGATCACGGCAAGCGCGGAGAACAGCACCAGCGCGAGCATGGAGAACAGACGGAGGAGCCAGCGTCCAACAGCAGCCATGGGGACCCCGGGAAGAGTAATGGCCCCGGACGTCGGTGAATTAGCGCTTCGCAGAGCGCCCCTTGCGGCAAGATGTGAACTGTGGTTCACTTCTTTGGCAATGCCGTACCGTCCAACCCCGCGCACCGAGGCGCGCCGGGCCGCCGTCCGTGAGCAGATCGTGTCCGCGGCGCGCGACCAGGTGGCCGAGGGCGGCTATGCGTCCGCCGGCGTGCAGGCGGTCGCCGCTCGCGCCGGCGTGGCCACCGGGACGGTCTACCGCCACTTCGAGTCGAAGGCCGACCTGTTCGCCGAGGTGTTCCGCCGGTCGTCGCAGCCGGAGCTCGACCTCGTGGCCCACACCACCGCCAACGGCGAGCTGTCGGCGTCCGAGCGCATCGGGAGCGCCGCGGAGGCGTTCGCCCGGCGCGCGCTGGCGGCGCCGCGCCTCGCCTACGCGCTGATCGCCGAACCGGTGGACCCGCTCGTGGAGGCCGAGCGCCTGGCGTTCCGGCGCGGCTACCGAGACGCCTTCGCCGGCGCGCTGCGCGAGGGCGTGGCCGGCGGCGAGCTGCGTGAGCTCGACGCCGACGTGGTGGCCGCCGCGCTCGTCGGCGCCCTGGCCGAGTCGCTCGTCGGCCCGCTCTCCCCCACTTCGAACGGCCACGCGGTCGATCACGACGCGCTCGTGGCCAACGTCGTTCAATTCTGTCTGTCAGCCATCACCAAGGAGGCGCCCCGTGTCGGTGCTCGATCACACGCATGAGGTCCTGAACCAGGCCCCGCCGCTTGTCGACTACAACGTGTTCGAGGCCGACCTCGCTCTGCGCGAGGGGCTCGAGCGCGAGGGCGGCGGCTGGGGAGTGGACCGCGCCCGCGACCTCGGGGCGATGGCCGGCTCCGCCGAGGTGCAGGAGCACTCGCGCCGCGCCGAGCGCAACGAGCCGCGCCTGCGCACGCACGACCGCACCGGCAACCGCGTCGACGAGGTGGAGCTCGACCCCTCCTGGCACTGGCTGCTCCGGGTGGCCGTGGAGCGCGAGATCTCCGCGCTGCCCTGGCGCGATCCGCAGCCCGGCGCCCACGTGGTCCGCGCGGCGCTGATGTCGATCTGGTCGCAGGCCAACGCCGGGGTGATGTGCCCGGTGTCGATGACCTACTCGGCCGTGCCCGCGCTGCGGGCGCAGCCCGAGCTGGCCGAGGAGTGGGAGCCGCGGCTCACGCTGCCCGACTACGAGCGCGGCGCCCTCTGCGGCATGGCGATGACCGAGAAGCAGGGCGGCTCCGACGTCCGCGCCAACACCACGCGCGCCGAGGCCGTGGGCGACGGCTGGTACGAGATCACCGGCCACAAGTGGTTCTGCTCCTACCCGCCGTGCGACATCTTCCTCACGCTGGCCCAGACCCCGGCGGGCCTGTCGTGCTTCCTGTTCGAGGGCCGCAACCCGGGCTTCCAGATCCAGCGGCTGAAGGACAAGCTCGGCACGCGCTCGCTGCCGTCGTCGGAGGTCGAGTTCAAGCGCCTGCCGGCGCGGCTCGTGGGCGAGGAGGGGCGCGGCGTGCCGACGATCATCGAGATGGTGAACCACACCCGGCTCGACTGCCTGATCGGCAGCGCCACCGGCATGCGCCGGGCGGTGGCCGAGGCCGTGAACCACGCGCGTCACCGCTCGGCCTTCGGCAAGCTGCTGGCCGAGCAGCCCGCGATGCAGAACGTGCTGGCCGACCTGGCGATCGAGGCGGAGGCCGCGACGACCACCGCGCTGCGCGTGGCGCGCGCCTACGACGAGGGGGACACCTCGTTCCGGCGCCTGGCCACCGCGGTGATGAAGTACTGGGTCTGCAAGCGGCAGGCCCCGCACGCGGCGGAGGCGCTCGAGTGCCTGGGGGGCAACGGCTTCGTGGAGGAGTCGTGGATGCCGCTCATCTACCGCGACGCCCCGCTCAACTCGATCTGGGAGGGCTCGGGCAACGTGGCGGCACTCGACGTGCTGCGCGCGATGGCACGCGAGCCGGAGGCGCTGCCGGCCTTCCTGGCCGAGGTGGAGCTGGCGGCGGGCGCCGACCCGCGTCTGGACGCCCACGTCGCCCTCCTGAAGGAGGACCTCGCCGCGCTCAACCCGGAGGACGCCCAGTTCCGGGCGCGCTCGATCGTGGAGCGGATGGCGGTGGCGCTGCAAGCCAGCCTGCTGCTGCGCTACGCCCCGCCGGCGGTGGCCGACGCGTTCTGCGCCGGGCGCCTGGGCGAAGGCGGCCGCGCGTACGGCACGCTGCCGAAGGGCGTGGACGCGCCCGCGATCGTCGAGCGGGCGCTGGCGGCTTGAGCCGCGCCGACGAGCTCGCGGAAACGCCCGTCGAGCGCGCCTCGCTCGCCGCCCTGCGGGCGGTCAGCGGCGAGACCGACGGCGCGATGGAGCGCCATTGCGTGCGCCAGTTCCTGATCGCCGAGCGGCTGGCGGAGGACGCGGGGCACGACGCCGACCGGGAGCTGCTGCTCTGCGCCGCCCTTCTCCACGACACCGGCCTCTACCCGAGCGTGAAGAGCCACGACGCCTACGTGAGCGACGGCCGCCACCTCGCCGAGCGCACGCTCGCGCCGTTCGGCTGGGAGCCGGAGCGGCTCGGCCGCTGCCTCGACGCGGTGGAGCAGCACCACGCGCTGCGCGACCGCTCGCGCATGGGCGCCGAGGTGGAGCTCATGCGCCGCGCTGACCTGGTCGACGTGTCGGCGGGCATCGTGAACTTCGGCATCGACCGCTGGTGGATCCGGAGCCTGGTGCGCGAGGTCCCGCGCAGCGGCTTCCACAGGTTCCTGGCGGGCGCGGTCTGGCAGATGGCGCGCGAGCGTCCGCGCTCGCTGCCGCGGATCTTCAGCCCGAGTACGAGATGAACTCGAGCAGCGACCCGTCCGGGTCGCGGAAGTAGACGCTGCGGCCCGGGCCGCGCGCGCCGTTGCGGTCCGCCGGGCCCTCCTCGATCTCCACGCCGCACAGCTCCAGGTGGGCGGCCGCGTCCTCGATCGGGCCGTGCCAGACGAGGCAGATGTCGCTGTTGCCGGGCCGCACGCGGTCGCGCGCAAGGGGATGAGCGTCGGTCCCCGGCCCGTGCACGTTGAGTTGCTGCTCGCCGATCCGGTAGGCGAAGCGGCCCGGCCGCAGCTCCACGAGCTCGGCGCCCACCACATTGCGGTAGAAGGCGTTCGACCGCTCCCAGTCGGAGACGGCGATCACCACGTGGTCGAGCGAGACGGGAGGCTCCATCGGAGGCGAAGCCTACGATCCCGCGGGTGGAGCACCTCAACACGCTGACGTACGACGTCACGGGGCCGATCGCGCGCATCACGCTCAACCGGCCGGCGCGGGGCAACGGGATCACGCTCGACACGCCGCGCGAGCTGGCCGAGTGCGTCGAGCGCGCCGACCTCGACCCGCAGGTCCACGTGATCGCGCTCGCCGGAAACGGCAAGGGCTTCTGCGGCGGCTACGACCTCGTCGAGTTCGCCGAGGGCCGGATGCCCAACCACGATCCGTCGGAGCCGTGGGACCCGATGCTCGACTACGCGTCGATGGGCCGCAACGTGCGCGGCTTCATGAGCCTGTTCCACGCGAACAAGCCCGTGGTCTGCAAGGTGCACGGCTTCTGCGTGGCGGGCGGCACCGACATGGCGCTCTGCTCGGACCTGCTGGTGATCGAGGAGACGGCGCGGATCGGCTACCCGCCGGCGCGCGTGTGGGGCGTGCCCACCACCGCGATGTGGGCGCACCGCCTGGGTCCCCAGCGCGCGAAGCGCCTGCTCTTCACGGGCGACCTGATCACCGGCGCGGAGGCGCTCGACTGGGGACTCGCGATCGAGGCGCCGCCCGCGGTGGACCTCGACAAGCGCTTCGAGGCGCTGGTCGAGCGGATCGCCCTCCTGCCGGTGAACCAGCTCGTGATGATGAAGCTGCTCGTGAACCAGTCGCTGCTCCAGCAGGGAATCCAGGCCACGCAGGTCCTGGGCACGCTGCTGGACGGCAGCGCGAGGCACACGCCCGAGGGCTACGCGTTCCAGGAGCGCGCCGCCAGGGAGGGTTTCAAGGCAGCCGTCCGCGGCCGCGACTCCCCGTTCGGGAACCAGGTCTGACCGGGGCGGCACGGTGGTACATTCGGGCCGGAGTGCACGGAGGCCCGGAGATCGAGCATGACGACAGGCGGCTCGAGTCGCTCGCTTCTGTGCGCGTTGCCCTGGGCCGCCTGCGGGGAGCCGGCTCCGTGGCGGAGCTGCTCAACCGGGCCGCGATCGAGCTGTGCCGCAGCTGCGGTTTCGACCGTGCCGTGATCTTCCGCGTGACCGGCGACGAGATGATCGCCGAGAGCGCCCACTTCGAGGGCGACCCGCAGTGGGCGAAGGACTTCGTCGAGCTCGCGCAGATCGTGCGGCCGCAGCTCAACGACCTGCTGATCGAGACCGAGATGATCCGCCACCACCGCCCCGTGCTGGTGGCCGATCCGGAGAACGACCCGCGCAGCTTCAAGCCGCTGGTGGACGCCGTCAAGACGCGCTCCTACGTGGCCGCGCCGATCATGCCGGGCGGGCGCGTGATCGGCATGGTGCACGCCGACCGCTACATGTCCGGCCAGGACGTGGACGAGCTCGACCGCGAGATGATCTGGACCTTCGCCGAGGGCTTCGGCTACGCGGTGGACCGCATGATCCTGGTCGAGCGGCTGGAGGCGCTCCGCAGCGCCGATCTGGTGCTCGGGCCGCCCGACGCCGAGACGGGCGACGAGATCAACGGCGCGGCCCACAGGCGCTTCGACCGCCCGCCTCCCGAAGAGCTCGAGGCCCTGCTCACCCGCCGCGAGCTGGAGGTGCTCGAGCTGATGGCGAGCGGCGCGAGCAACGCGGAGATCGCCCAGCTCCTGACGATCGCCGTGGGCACCGTCAAGTCACACGTGAAGCACATCCTGCGCAAGCTGCGCGCGGCGAACCGCGCGGAGGCCGTGGCGCGCTACTTCCGGCTGACGCTGGTGCGCGGCTAGCTCGAGCCCGAGCCGGCGATCTTCAGGAAGGCCTCCCAGCGGGAGATGTCGCGCTCGTAGCGCTTCGCCTCCTCGCTGCCCTCCTCGGCCTGCTCGAGCCCGTCGCGCGCCGATTGCAGCCGGGACTCGATCGCCGACGTGTCGATCTGACCGGGATCCAGCGCCTCCTCCACCAGGATGAGCGCGCTGTTGTCCACCACCTGCATGTAGCCCTCGCCCTGAGCGAAGCGCACGATGTCCGACTCCGACTTGTAGAGCCGCAGCTCCGTGGGCTCGAGCATCGCCATCAGCGGAGCGTGGTTGGCGAGGATGCCGATGGAGCCCACGCCGGTGCGCGTGGACACCATCTCCACCTCGTCGTCGAAGACCTTCCCCTCCGGGGTCAGGACCTCGACCGGGAACTTATTCCGAGCCATTCTCTTCCTCGGCGGACTCCTCGGAGGACTCCTCGGCCGGAGCCTCCTCCTCTGCACTCTGCTCTTCTGCTTTCTGCTCTCCCGAAGGCCGCCGCCCGCCCTGACGGGCATCCTCGAGCGCTTCGTCAATGGAACCCTTCATATAGAAGGCGCGCTCGGGCAGCTCGTCGTGCTTGCCCTCGATGATCTCGGCGAACGAGCGCACGGTCTCGTCGATCGGCACGTACTTGCCCTCGGTGCCGGTGAACTGCTCGGCCACGAAGAACGGCTGCGACAGGAAGCGCTCGATCTTGCGCGCGCGCTGCACGGTGAGCTTGTCCTCGTCCGACAGCTCGTCGATGCCGAGGATGGCGATGATGTCCTGGAGCTCCTTGTAGCGCTGGAGGATCTCCTGCACCTGCGTGGCCACGCGATAGTGCTCGTCGCCGACGATGTCCGGCTTGAGGATCGTCGACGTGGAGTCGAGCGGGTCGACCGCGGGGTAGATGCCCTTCTCCGAGATCGAGCGCGACAGCGTCGTGGTCGCGTTCAAATGCGCGAACACCGACGCCGGCGCCGGGTCGGTGAGGTCGTCGGCCGGCACGTAGATCGCCTGCACCGAGGTGACCGAGCCCTTGCGCGTGGAGGTGATGCGCTCCTGGAGCTCGCCCATCTCCGTCTCGAGCGTGGGCTGGTAGCCCACCTGGGACGGCATGCGTCCGAGCAGGGCCGACACCTCGGAGCCCGCCTGCACGAAGCGGAAGATGTTGTCGATGAAGAGGAGCACGTCCTGCCCCTCCTCACGGAAGTACTCCGCCATCGTGAGGCCCGAGAGCGCCACGCGCATGCGCGCGCCGGGCGGCTCGTTCATCTGGCCGAAGACGAGCATCGTCTTGTCGATGACGCCCGACTCCTTCATCTCGAGCCAGAGGTCGTTGCCCTCGCGCGAGCGCTCGCCCACGCCGCAGAAGGCCGACAGGCCGCCGTGCTCCTGCGCGATGTTGTGGATCAGCTCCTGGATGAGCACGGTCTTGCCCACGCCGGCGCCGCCGAACAGGCCGACCTTGCCGCCGCGCGCGTACGGCGCGAGCAGGTCGATCACCTTGATGCCCGTCTCGAAGATCTCGCGCGTCGGCGTGAGGTTCTCCACGCTCGGGGCGGGACGGTGGATCGGCCAGCGCTCCTCGGTCTCCACCGGGTCGCCCTCGTCGATCGGCTCGCCGAGCAGGTTGAAGATGCGGCCGAGCGTGGCCTGACCGACGGGCACGGTGATCGGGCCGTCGAGATCCCGCACCTCGGTGCCGCGCGAGATGCCGTCGGTGGCGTCCATTGCCACGGCGCGCACGCGGTCATCGCCGAGGTGCTGCTGCACCTCGCAGATCAGCTTGCGGTCCTCGCCCTCGACGTTGAGGTCGATCTCGAGCGCGTTGTAGATCTCCGGAAGCTGGTCCGGGAAGACCGCCTCGATCACCACGCCCGCGACCTCTTCGACGCGGCCTACGTTCCCGCGGCCGCCGTTGCCCGACCCGGCGGCCCGTGTCTCTTGCGTTTCGGTACTTCCAGTGCTGGCTTCCACTAGTTGCTCCTGTTCAGCGGAGCCCCTCGGCTCCAGCGACGACTTCCATGATTTCCTGGGTGATCTCCGCCTGGCGTTGGCGGTTCATCTCGAGCGTGTACTGCTCGATCAAGTCCGAAGCGTTGTCCGATGCGCTGCGCATCGCGGTCATTCGCGCGCCGTGCTCCGACGCGGTCGACTCGAGCAGGGCCCGGTAGATGGAGATCTCCACGTAGTCGGGCACGAGGCGGGCGAGGATCTCCTCGGGATCGGGCTCGTAGATCCAGAGCGCGCGCTGGTGCGCCGACGCCTCGCTCTGCTGCTCCTCCTCCTGCTCCCCCTCCTCGCCCAGGATGTCGGCCTGCTGCAGCGGAAGCAGCGTCTCGTGGCTCACCGTCTGGGAGATCGGGGAGATGTAGTGGTTGTAGATGATCTCGACGCGGTCGAGCTCACCGTCGACGTAGGCGGCCGTGAGGTCGTGCGCGATG
>DATNBJ010000092.1:0-4893 GCA_035572055.1 Thermoleophilaceae bacterium
AACACGGAGGCGCCCGTGGGCGCGTTCGGCGTCACCGACCCGCCCGTGTTCAACAACCCGGAGGGCATCGCCGTCGACTCCACCGGGCGCGTCTACGTGACGAACGACAGCTCGACCGACGGCGCCATCCACTACTTCGACCCGCGCGGCCTCTACATCGGGGCGATCGGGGTCGGTGCGCTGAAGAGCCCGACGGGACTGGTGCGGGACGCCATCGACCGCCTGATCGTGGTCGACTCCGGAAACGGCCGGCTCGTCCAGTTCGCGCCCGTGGCGCAGGGTGGCGGCCAGCTCGACGCTTTCGGCAAGACCGGTGGCGGCGCCGGCCAGTTCGACGACCCGACGGGCGCGGCGCTGGCGCCGGGCGCGCTGCTGTACGTCACCGACACCGGGAACGACCGCGTGGTCAGGCTCCGTTACAACGATGCCGACCAGGACGGCGTGGTCGACGATTTCGACAACTGCAAGGGCTTGTCGAACCCCGACCAGGCGGACACCGACCACGACGGCCTCGGCGACGCCTGCGATCCGGACATCGACAACGACGGGGTGCCGAACGCGCTCGACAGGTGCCCACTCACCCACCGCGGGCCCGACGCCAACCACGACGGTTGCGCCGATCCGCGCAGCCGCGTGAACACGCCCCGCTACCACGGTGTCTACGCCGCGCGCTTCAGGCCCAGGTCGCTGAGCGGCACCGCCACCGCCGATAAGCTCGGCGTAGAGGTGGTCCGCGTGGCCGTGGCCCGCAAGGCCCGGTCGAAGTGCCGCTGGCTGCACTCCTCCGGGCGCATGAGCAGGCCCACCTCCTGCGCGAGGCCGCTCTTCATGCGCGCCAAGGGCACAAGCCGCTGGACCGTGCGCGCAAAGATCCGCGGTCGCGGCACCTGGGTCGTGCTCAGCCGTGCCGAGCAGAAGGGCGGCGTCAAGGAGACCCTGACGAAGCGGACGAACACCGTCACGTTCCGGATCAGGTAAGGCCGGTAGGCTCCCGCCCGTGCCGAGCCGCCTCCCGCGACCGCTTCTTCGCGGGCCGCGTGGAGTAGTCGCCTGCGGCCACCCGCTGGCTGCCGGCGCCGGCATCGCCACCTTCAGGGACGGTGGCGGCGCGGTCGACGCGGCACTCGCTGCCGCCGCGGTACTGGCGGTGGTCATGCCCGAGTCCTGCGGCCTCGGAGGCGACGCCTTCATGCTCGTGCGCTCGCCCCAGGGCGAGGTCACGGCGGTCAACGGCAGCGGCGCGGCCGGTTCCGCCGTGGATCCGTCGCGGGTCGAGGAGGGGCCGGGCTCGGTGGCGGTGCCGGGCTTCGTGGCGGCGCTCGACGACGCCCACTCGCTGTTCGCCCGGCTGTCGCTGGAGCGCCTGCTCGAGCCCGCCGTGTCGCTGGCGGGCGGCGGCTTCCCGGTGGGTGGCTCCCTGCTCGCGGCGATCGCGGAGCGGCGGGACGCGCTCGAACGCGGCGCGCCGGGCTGGGCCCTGCTCGATCCCGGTCTGCGGGCAGGGTCGCTCGTGCGCGCGCCCGCGCTCGCCGGCCTGCTCCAGCGCATCGGCCGCGGCGGGCGCCAGGCGTTCTACGGCGGCCAGATGGCGCGGGCGATCGAGCGAGCCGTCGGCGGTTCGCTGAGCGCGGAGGACCTGGCCGCCCACACCACCGTGGTCCGCGCCCCCGTGCGCGGCTCCTTCCGCGGCCACGAGGTCTGGGCGCAGCCGCCGGTGTCGCAGGCGCTGATCGCACCGATGGTGCTGCACGCGCTGGAGCGAAGCGGCGCGAGCGAGCCGGCCGACCGCGCGCACGTGTCGGTCGAGGCGCTGGAGGCGGCGTTCCAGCACCGGCACGAGATCGCCGCCGACGGGGCGGAGGAGCGCCTGCTGGGCGCCCGGCTCGACATCGACCCCGAACGGGCGCAGCGCCGCGGCGGCCCGACGCACGGGCTCCACACCACCTCGGTCACCGCCGCCGACTCGGACGGCGTCGTCGTCTCGATGCTGATCAGCGTGTACGCGTCGTTCGGCTCCGGCGTCCTCGTACCCGAGGGCGGCTTCGTGCTGAACGACCGGTTGTCCGGCTGCTCGACCGAGCCGGGCTCGTCGAACTACCCGGCGCCCGGCAGGCGGCCGGTGCACACCCTCTCGCCTGCCCTCGTGAGCGACGGTGCGCGCGCGTTCGCGCTGGCCACCCCGGGTGCTGACGGGCAGGTGCAGACGCTCGTCCAGCTCATCGACGCGATCGCCTCCGACGGGGCGCGCGTCAACCACGCGCTCGAGCGCCCGCGCTGGCGCTCCGGCAACGGCCGGCTGCTGATCGAGGACGACTACGACGCGGACGTCGCGCGGGAGCTCGAGCGCCGCGGCCACGACCTCGTCCGCATCGCGCCGGGAACGACGGTCACGTTCGGGATCGCGGTCTCATCGGGCATCGACGAGCACGGCACGCCGTTCGCGGCCAGCGACTCGCGCGGCTCCTGGGCAGCGGCCGGCTGACCGGTTAGTCCCGCCGCGCTCCGGGTAGCTGCCCGGTTGAGGGAGGAGCGTGAACGGCTCTCACAACGGGCGACGACGGCTCTGGTACCTGCTATTGCTGGCACCGTTCATCGGCCTGCTGTTCCCGGGCTGGTACTCGACGAACGACCCGGAGCTGTTCGGCTTCCCGTTCTTCTACTGGTACCAGTTCGCCTGGGTGATCCTGGCGGCCCTGATCACCCTGCTCGTTTACGTGCTCACGCGGAGTGAGCGCGAATGAAGGTCGCGCACCACACGGATGCCGTCGCCCTGACGATCTTCATCGTGCTCTTCGTCGGTGTTGCGGTGCTCGGCTTCGTCGCCGCCCGCTGGCGGAGCGGCGACCTGAGCGTGCTCGACGAGTGGGGCCTCGGCGGCCGCCGCTTCGGCAGCGTGGTCACCTGGTTCCTGCTCGGGGGCGATCTCTACACCGCCTACACCTTCATCGCGGTGCCCGCGCTCGTGTTCGGCACGGGCGCGGCCGGCTTCTTCGCCCTGCCCTACACGATCATCATGTTCCCGTTCGTGTTCGTGGTGATGCCGCGCCTCTGGGCCGTGGCGCACAGGCACGGCTACGTCACGCCGGCGGACTTCGTCCGCGGCCGCTACGGCAGCCGAGGGCTCTCCACCGCGGTGGCGTTCACCGGGCTGCTCGCCACGATGCCCTACATCGCGCTGCAGCTCGTGGGCATCCAGGTGGTGCTCGGCGCGATGGGCGTGAACGGCGACTGGCCGCTGATCATCGCCTTCGCCGTGCTCGCCGCCTACACGTACCAGAGCGGCCTGCGCGCTCCCGCCCTGATCGCGCTCGTGAAGGACGCGCTGATCTACATCACCGTGATCGTGGCGGTCATCTACATCCCCTCGAGGCTGGGCGGCTTCGGGCACATCTTCAACGCGGCGGAGAAGGCGCTGCCGCACAAGACCACGCCGACGGGCAAGCCGGCGTCGTTCATCCCCGGGACCACCGCGGCGCAGCAGGCGTACGCCACGCTGGCGCTCGGCTCGGCGCTGGCGCTGTTCCTCTATCCGCACTCCCTCACGGGCATCTTCAGCTCGAAGAGCGCCGACGTGATTCGCCGCAACTCCGTCGTGCTGCCCGCCTACACGTTCCTGCTCGGCCTGATCGCGCTGCTCGGCTACATGACCATCGCCGCCGGCATCGTGCCGAAGAACCCGAACTACGCGGTGCCCGACCTCTTCATCCACTTCTTCCCGAGCTGGTTCACGGGCGTCGCGTTCTCGGCAATCGCCATCGGCGCGCTCGTGCCGGCCGCGATCATGTCGATCGCCGCCGCGAACCTGTTCACGCGCAACATCTACAAGGAGTTCATCCATCGCGAGGCCAGCGGGGCCCAGGAGGCGCAGATGGCGAAGATCGTCTCGCTCCTCGTAAAGGTCGGGGCGCTGCTCTTCGTGATCTTCCTGCCCACGAAGTACGCGATCGACCTGCAGCTCCTGGGCGGCGTGTGGATCCTCCAGACGCTGCCCGCGATCATCATCGGCCTCTACACCCGCTGGCTCCACCGCTGGGCGCTGCTCGTCGGCTGGGCCGTGGGCATGGGCTGGGGCACCTGGATGGCCGCCGACCAGTCGTTCAAGACCTCGGTCTACAACCTCGACCTCTTCGGCTGGAAGTTCTCCGCCTACGAGGGCGTCTTCGCCCTGGTGGCAAACCTGATCGTGGCCGTGGGGCTGACGATCGTGTTCAGGCTCGTGGGCGCCCGTGACCGGGCTGACGAGACCCGCGCGGAGGACTACTCGGAGTTCAGGCGCGAGGTCGCCCGGCCCACGCCGGGCGTGGCGCACTAGAGGCTGACCAGGAAAGCGTCGATCGCCTCGGCCACCTCGTCGGGGCGGTCCTCAACCAGGTAGTGGGCGGCCTCGAGGCGGGTGCAGGCGCTGCCGGGGAACAGCGCCTGCCACTGATCGATGAACGCGGGCACGAACACCCGGTCGCGCATTCCCCAGACGATGTGCAGCGGCAGGTCGATGTCGGGGAGCGCCTCGTTGATCTGCCCCATCAGCACGGCGCTCACGTCGTTCTCGGTCAGCGGCACGTCGCGGATGAAGGCGAGCGTTCCGAGGCGCGACCAGTAGTCCGGATGCGGCGCGCGGTAGGCGTCCATCATCGCCTCCTCCACGTCGCGGCGGACCATGCCCCCGGGGATCGACTCCACCACCATGTTGCCCCCCAGCGCGAGGATCTCGCCCAGGCCGTCTGCGCGGAACTGGCGCAGGAAGCCGGGAAGGAAGCTCGGCAGCTCCCAGGCCCAGGTGTTCATCGCAACGAGCGCCCGGAAGCGGTCGCGCCGCTCGAGCAGTGCGCCCAGACCGATCGGCCCGCCCCAGTCGTGCATCACCAGCGTCACGTCGCGCAGGTCGAGCTCGTC
>DATNBJ010000093.1:0-7131 GCA_035572055.1 Thermoleophilaceae bacterium
GGCGCCGTCCATGTAGCCGTTCCAGTAGTCGGACACCTCGGTGCCCGCCCAATGCACGCGCCTGAACGGCACCTTCAGCGCGGGCCCGTACCTGCGCAGCACGTTCCGGCCGGCGTGCCCGACCGGGCAGCCGCGCGTCCACGCCTCGTCCCTCCAGTCCATCTCGAAGTAGCTCTTGGGGTTGGCGGCCTGCGGCCCGAAGTAATTCGTGAAGTCGGTGAGGACCGCCTGGCGGCGTGCGCTAGCCGCCAGCTTGGCCGCCGCGTTCGCGTTCGAGCCGCCGATGAACGAGAAGAGGATGCCGGGCGAGCCGTTCGGCGGCGAGTTGTCGAAGGTCACGTTGGCGATCCCGCTGTCCGACACCGCCTGGCCGGCAAGCCCCTCCGCGCGCCAGAACGGCGTGTCGTAGATCCCCTCCCACTTGATCAGGTGACCGGGCACGATGCGGCGCACCAGGTTGCGCCGCATCCGCGGCAGGTCGGGTGAGAAGTCGATCCCGCTGACCAGCGCGGGGGGCACCGCGACGATCGCGCGCTCGGCGTGCACCACGAAACGGTCGCTCGTGACGACCACCCTGTTGCCGCTCTGCACGATGCGCCGCACGGGCGACTCGAGCGCCACCTGCGAGCCGAGCGCCTTCGCCACCTTCTGGGCGACGAGCTGGGATCCGCCCACGAAGCGGCTCTCCTGCGCGCCACCGGTGGTGCTGATCAGGCGCACGAAGCTCCCCTTGTTCTTCGGGTTGCCGGCGCAGGCGATGTACCAGAGCACGTAGAGCAAAGACAGCTCGGACGGGTCGGCGCCCCAGACGCTCTGCGCGGCCGCCACGAGGATCTTCCGCGCGACCGGGTCCGGGATGTTGCCGTTGATCCAGTCGCCGAACGTCATCGCGTCCCACTCGGCGGCGCGCTTGGCCTTCCAGGGCGCGTCGACGGGGACCTCGGCGGCCATCTGGTCGAGCGACAGGGCCTTGATCACACCCTGCTGGATCTCGGGGTCGGTGGGCAGGCCCGCCGGGTAGACGCTGCGCTGCCCGCGCGCGTAGAGGACGTAGTTGCCGGTGTCGTAGGTCTTGAAGGTGTCCACGCCCACCGATTTGGCCAGCGCCGCTATCCGGTCCTGCGTCGGTCCGATGTACTCGCCGCCGGCCTCGGCGATCACGCCGCGCGAGACCGTGTGGTTGAGCGTGCGGCCGCCGACGCGGTCGCGTGACTCGAGCACGCAGACCTCCTTGCCCTTGCGGGCCAGCGCGCGGGCGGCGCTGAGCCCGGCGAAGCCGGCGCCGACGATCACCACGTCGACGTTGCGCCGCTTGCGCTTGCGCTTCGCGACGGCCGTTGCGGTGTTCGGCAGCCAGAGCGCGGCGCCGGCCGCGCCCGCGGCGCCGATCAGGCCTCTGCGGGTGAGTTGCTCGTCCAAGGGGGAGACTCTAACCCGCGACTTCGAGGAGAGTTCCGGCGGGGCCGAGGTTGGCGAGCAGGGTGGCGCCGAACTGCTCCCGCTCGCCCCAGCACTCGTGGATGTGGCCGAAGACGGCGACCTGCGGCCGCTTGGCCTCGATCGTCTCGAGGATCGCCTCGCTGCCGAAGCCCTTGTCCAGGTGTCCCTTCGGGGGCGAGTGCACCACGAGCACACCGCCCTCCGGCGCTCTTGCGAGCTGCGACGCCGCCTCCTCGTCGGTCAGGTCGAAGCTCCAGTCCCACGGAGTGGTGGGGACGCCGGCGCCGAGGCCGAAGAAGCCCACGCCGTCGATCTCGATGCCGTCGCCGTGCAGGACGTGCGCCGCCTCCCAGCCGTCGCACGCGGCGCGCAGGGCGTCGATCGTCTCGTTGTTGCCGGGCACGAGGATCGTCGGGCGCTCGATCGGCTTCAGGGCGTCGATCGTCTCCTCGAGACCCTCGTGGATCGAGGCGAAGTCGCCGGCGGCGATTACCACGTCGGCCTCGCTGGATCGCTCCACCAGTCGCGCGCACTGGTCCAGGTCGCGGTGGATGTCGCTGAAGCAGAGCAGGTTCAACGTGGAGTCCCTAGTCCCTAGTCCCTAGTCCTAGAACTGTTTCCCGGAGGGCTTGCTTCGCCGGGCGCGCACTGTAGTTCAGTTCTCGCTTCGCCTTCTCGCTGCTGAAGCTCGCTGGGATGCGGGCCAGGCGCACCTCGTCCAGCACGAGCAGCTTGGGCTCGCGGCCGATCAGCCCGAGCGCGCGGTCCGCCGTCCACGCCGCGGCCAGCAGCGGTCGGAACGGAATCGGCAGGCGCGGCGGCTTTCTGCCGGCGGTCTCGGCCACGGTCGCGAACACCTCGCGCAGGCTCAGGTCCTCGCCGCCCAACAGGTAGCGCTCGCCCGGACGGCCGTGCTCGTGCGCGCGCAGGTGACCCTCCGCCACGTCCTCCACGGACACGATGTTGAGTGCCGTGGTGCGCACGTAGCCGGGTGCTCGGCCGGCGGCCACGTCGCGGATCATCTTGCCGGTGGGTGTCGGGCGCCGGTCGCCGGGGCCGACCGGCGTGGTGGGGTTCACCACCACCGCGCCGGCGGCCAGCGCCAGCTTCTCCGACTCGATCTTGCTGCGCTTGTAGGCCACCTTCAGCTCCCACGCCGGCGGCTCGTCGCGCTCGTCGGCCGGGCGGCCCGGTACCGGGCCGCAGGTGGCCGCGCTGCTCGTGTGCACCACGCGCCGGTCGCCCGCGGCGGCCAGCACGTTGCGGGTGCCCTCCACGTTCACGCGCATCATCGGCTCGGCGTCGCGGCGGTAGTAGCTGTAGAGGGCGGCGAGATGGAAGACCGCGTCGCAGCCGTTCATCGCGCGGCTGAGCGCGCCGGGGTCGAGCACGTCGCCGCGCGCCCACTCATGCGTTCGCGGCTCGATGATGTCGAATCCGCGCACGGTCGCTCCCGCTTTCTCGAGCGCCGCCGCCACGTGCGCGCCGATGAAGCCGCCCGCGCCGGTGACCAGAGCTCTCACGCCCGGCGGGCGGTGAGCGTGCGCCGCCCGAGCGTGAAGCCCAGGCTGGCGTAGCTGCGGAAGAGGTGCTCCTCGGCGTCGGCCAGCACCTGCTCGAGCGCGGTGACGAAGCGGCGCAGCTCGTCCTCCTCGATCACGAGCGGCGGCAGCGCCTTCACCACGTTCATGTGGTGGCCCGCGACCTGGGTGAGGATGTGGTGGTCGCGGAACAGCGGCACCGTGACGAGCTGTGCGAACAGGCCGGGCTGCCGGCGCTCGATCGCCTCCCACAGCCTGCGGCCGGCGCCGCCGGCGGGCGGGCCGAGCTCGATCGCCCAGATCAGCCCCAGCCCGCGCACCTCGCGCACGATCTCGAACCTCTCCACGAGCGGGCGGGTGAGCTCGAGCAGCCGGTCGCCCATGCGGGCGGCTCGCTCGATGAGCTGCTCGTCGTCCAGCACCTGCAGCGTGGCCAATCCGGCCGCGGCGGCGAGGTCGCCACCGCCGAACGTGGAGCCGTGCACCACGCCGCGCTCCATCGAGTCGAACACCGAGGAGAACACGTCGCGGCTCGACAGCAGGGCGCCGATCGGCACGTAGCCACCGGACAGCGCCTTGGCGATCGTCACGAGGTCCGGCTGTAGGCCCCAGTGCTCGAGCGCGAGGAAGCGGCCGGTGCGGCCGAGGCCGGTCTGCACCTCGTCGACCACGAACAGAGCGCCCGCCGCGCGGCAGAGCTCCTGCGCCGACTGCAGATAGCCGTCGGGCGGCAGGTGCACGCCCTTGCCCTGGACGGGCTCGACCACGAAGGCGGCCACGTCGCCCGAGGCCAGCTCCCGTTGCAACGCATCCAGGTCGCCGAACGGCACCGGGTCACAGCCCGGCAGCAGCGGGCCGAAGCGCTCGCGGAACTCCTCGTTGCCGTTGATCGACAGCGCGCCGTAGGTGAGGCCGTGGAAGCCGCGCTCGCAGTGGATGACGCGCGGCCGGCCGGTGGCGGCGCGGGCGAGCTTGATGGCGCCCTCCACCGACTCGGTGCCGCTGCTGGTGAGCAGAACCGCGTCGAGCGAGCCGGGGGAGCGTGCGATCAGCTCCTCGGCGAGCCGGCCGGGCAGCAGCGAGACGCCGAGCTGGGGGAGGGTGGGCGTGTCGGCGGCGAGGGTCTCCTGGAGCTTCTGCTTCACCACCGGGTGGTTGCGTCCCAGCGAGAAGACCCCGTAGCCCGCGAGGAGGTCGAGGTAGCGGTCGCCCTCGCGGTCGATCAGGTGCGACCCGCGGGCCTCGACCCAGTCGCGATCGAACCCCAGCGTGCGCAGAATCCGGCCGAGCTGCGGGTTGAGGTGGCGCTGGTTGAGCGCCATCGCCTCGCCGGCAACCACACCATTGTTCGACTCGCCCACGCGGCGATCGTAGAAAAAAGCGCGGCGCCCCGGGTGGAGCGCCGCGCTTGATCAGTGGTGAGCTAGGCCGCGGTGGGCTGGCCTGGCGGGGTGTGCCGCGAGGTCTCCACCTTGGCGGCGACCAGTGCGCCGATGCCGGCGAGGATGCCGGCGCCGAGGGCAATCAGCGCCCAGCCGGTGCCGTTCACGTCCAGGTTCAGGACGTTGTCGAGCGACCACTTGCCGGCGCCAATCGCGGTGACCGCGAAGGCGACCGCCGTGAGCACGGCGTTGTACTCGAAGCCGCCGTCCTGGTTCCACACGCCCTTGGCGAAGTGGACCTTCGAGACCGCGACGACCATCACGGAGATGATCAGCGCGGCGGCGAGCGGCGTCAGCAGGCCGAGTGCGAGCAGGAGACCGCCGCCGGCCTCGGCGAGGCCCGCCAGAGCGGCCTGGCGCTTACCGTGCGGGAAGCCCATCTGCTCGAAGAACCCACCCGTCCCCTCGAGCCCGTAACCACCGAACCAACCGAACAGCTTCTGAGCGCCGTGGCCGAAGAAGAGAAGGCCGACAACGACTCGCAGGACGAGAAGTCCAAGTTCCATTTCGTTTCCCCCAAAGGAAGTCTGGAATCCAACTTGTTGACTACACAACTAAGTCTAGCACAGATAGTTGCGCGGTCAAGTACCCTGTTTGAGCGGGTTGTTGGCCGAAACATTGGGTACCCGCGCACTGATGCCGGAAACCGCTGAAACCCTCATCCCCGAACGGCCGACGCTGCCGCGGCTGCGTGACGCCGCCTCGCGCTGTACGGCGTGCCATCTCTACAAGGGCGCCACGCAGACGGTATTCGGGGAGGGCACCCGCAAGGCCCAGGTGATGCTCGTCGGCGAGCAGCCCGGCGACCGCGAGGACATCGAGGGCGAGCCCTTCGTCGGGCCGGCGGGCAAGCTGCTCGAGCGGGCGCTCGAGGAGGCGGGGGTCTCACGCGGCGACGTCTACCTGACGAACGTCGTGAAGCACTTCAAGTACGAGCAGCGTGGGAAGCGCCGGATTCACCAGCGGCCTAACGCTGAGGAGATCGGCGCCTGCCGGCCGTGGCTCGAGGCGGAGGTCGCGCTCGTGAAGCCGAAGGTCCTGGTGTGTCTCGGCGCGACCGCGGCCAAGACGCTGCTCGGCCAGTCGTTCCGCGTCACCAAGCAGCGGCGCGAGCTGATCGAGTCCGAGCTGGCCCCGTTCGCGACCGCCACGGTCCACCCGTCATCGATCCTGCGCGCGCCGAACGACGAGGCCCGCCACCGTGCCTACGCCGACTTCGTGGAAGATCTGCGAGTGATCGCCGAGGTCCTCGACTAGCGTGCAGGCCCCGGCGTGGAAGGTGTGGACGGCGCTTGGGACCGTCTACATCGTCTGGGGCTCGACGTACCTGTTCATCCGCCTGATGGTGCGGACGATCCCGCCGTTGCTCGGCGCGGGCGTGCGCTTCGTTGTGGCGGGAGCGCTGGTGTGCGCGTTCGTTGCCGCGCGCCGCGGGTTCGGAGCGCTGCGGTTCACGCGGCAGCAGTTCGTCTCGGCGGCGCTGATCGGCGTGCTGATGCCCGCGGGCGGCAACGGGATCGTCACCCTGGCGGAGAAGCAGGTGCCGTCCGGCATGGCCGCGCTGCTGATCGCGTCGGTGCCGCTGTGGGTGGCGATCTACCGGATCGTCGACGGGCAGCGCGTGCGCGGCGGGACGGTGGCCGGGCTGGTGCTCGGGTTCAGCGGAGTCGCGCTCCTGTTGCTGCCCGGTGGCCGCCCCTCGGGTGCACATCTGGCAGGAATCCTGCTCGTGCTCGTGGCGGCGGCGTCGTGGGCGAGCGGAGCGTTCCTGTCGCCGCGGGTGCCACTGCCGGACGACCCGTTCGCCAACACCGGGGTGGAGATGCTGATCGGCGGCGTGGTGCTGTGCGTGGCGGGGCTGGCCGCCGGCGAGGCGCCGGACTTCGTCGTGTCGAACTTCTCCGCGGAGTCGATCGGCGGCCTTCTGTACCTGGTGTTCGTCGGCTCGATTCCGGCCTACTACGCGTTCGTGTGGGTGCTCGGCCACGCGCCGGTTTCGAAGGTGGCCACGTACGCGTACGTGAACCCGGTGATCGCGGTCTTCCTGGGCTGGGCGATCCTCGACGAGCAGATCACGCTCACGATCGTGGCCGGCGCGCTGCTGATCGTGGCGTCGGTGGCGACCGTCGTGCGCCGCGAGGCGGCCGCTACTCCGGCCAGGACGGATCGCCAGTCGTGGCGCCGCGCATCACCTTCAGGTGAAGCAGCGCGCACTTCCGGCGGGTAGGCGAGATCTCGATTCCGAGCTGATCGATCACCCAGTCGGCCCCGAGCCGCTCGATCTCCTCGACCGGCATCCCGATCAGCTCCTCCGAGGTGATCGAGGCGGAGGCCTGCGAGATCGCGCAGCCGTGCCCGTGGAAGCGCAGCTCCGCGATCTTGCCGTCCTCGACCTTGATGTGAACGCCGAGCTCGTCACCGCAGAGCGGGTTGTGGTCGTGGAACTCGAGATCGCGCGCCTCGAGTTCCCCGAAGTTCCTCGGGTTCTTGTAGTGATCGAGGATGTTGTCTCGGTAGAGATCGTCCATGGACATCGGCTTACGAAAGGTTAGCTAGAGCTCGAACACTCGCCGCGCGTCGTGCAGAGCGTCGACGAGCCGGTCCACGTCGTCCTGATGGTTGTAGACGTGGAACGAGGCGCGCCCCGTCGAGCCCACGCCGAGCCGGCGCATCAGCGGTTGCGTGCAGTGGTGACCCGCGCGGATGCA
>DATNBJ010000094.1:0-4635 GCA_035572055.1 Thermoleophilaceae bacterium
TCGCGATCGTCGGCTTCGCGGGCGCGCTGCTCACCGCCTTCTACTCGTTCCGGATGGTGTTCCGGGTCTTCTATGGCGACCCCGTGCCGGAGGCCGGCTCATTGGAGCGGGGCGAGCTCGCGCACGGCGAGCCCGTGAACCCGAGGACCGGTGAGCACGAGGACACCGAGGTGGGCTTCCCCGGCCCCGAGCACCACATCGCCGAGCGCGAGTTCTCGATGAAGCTCGCGATGGGCGCCCTGGCGCTGCTCGCAATCGGCGGCGGCATCGTGCAGATCCCCGGTGTCACCGACTGGTTCGACAAGTTCCTCGAGCCGGTGTTCGCCAACTCGAAGTTCGTCAACGACCAGCCGAGCACCTCGGCGGAGTGGATCGGGCTGGTGGTGGGCGCCGGCATCGCGCTGGCGGGCATCACCACCGCGTTCGTGATGTACCTGCAGCGGCCGGGCGTGACGATCGCTCTGCGCGACCGCTTCCCGCGCCTGCACGACTTCCTCGAGCACCGCTGGTACTTCGACGAGCTCTACGACGCGCTGTTCGTACGGCCCGCCACCACGTTCGGCAACTTCGGCCGCTACGTGATCGAGAGCGCGTTCGTGCAGGGCACGCTCGTGGGCGGCGCCACCGGCATCGTGCGGGCCGGCGCCGCCATCGCGCGCGGCGTGCAGTCCGGCTACCTGCGGGCGTACGCGCTGCTGCTGCTCGCGGGCGTGGCAGCCCTCGGCCTCTACTTCCTCCTCCAGGCGAGCTGAGATGCAGGTCCACCTGTCAGTCATCCTCTGGTTGCCCGCCGTCGCCGGCGTGCTCTGCCTGTTCATGCCGAAGCGCGAGGCGCCCTGGCTGCTCGTGGCCGGCACGCTGCTGACGCTCGCCTACTCGATCCTCGCGCTCGCGCGCTTCAAGTCCGGCCAGGTCGGGCTCCAGTTCGTCACCGACACGAACTGGATCTCGGAGCTCGGCATCCGCTACTCGCTTGGCGTCGACGGGCTCAACCTGTTCCTGATCGTGCTCACAGCCGTGCTCTGGCTTGCCGCGGCGCTGGCCATCGCGCTGCGGGAGTGGGACAAACCGCGCCAGCTCGCCATGTGGATGGGCCTCGGCGAGACCGCCGTGCTCGGCGCCTTCATGGCGCAGGACCTGGCGCTGTTCGTCGTCTTCTTCGACCTGATGCTGATCCCGTTCTACTTCCTGATCGGGATCTGGGGCGGGGACAACCGGGTCTACGCGACCACGAAGATGATCATCTACACGCTGGTCGGCTCACTGCTGATGCTGGCCGCCGCGGTGGCACTCGGCGTGATGGCCACGCCGGACGGCGGCCACATCTCGTTCTCACTGGCCACGCTGCAGGACCACCCGCTGTCGAACGGGTCGCAGAACTGGATCTTCCTGCTGTTCGCGTTCGCGTTCCTGGTGAAGGCGCCCGCGTTCCCGCTGCACGGCTGGATGCCGGACGCCTACCGCGAGGCGCCGATCCCGGTGATTCTGCTGTTCTCGGCCGTGGTCTCGAAGGTGGGCGTCTACGGCTTCCTGCGGATCGTGCTGCCGATCATGCCCCACGCATCGGTGCACTACCAGGAGTTCATGCTGGTGGTGGCCGTCGTGTCGATCCTCTACGGCTCCGCGCTCGCGTTCTCACAGGACGACGCGCGGCTGGTGGTCGGCTACTCGTCGATCGCCCAGCTCGGCTTCATCCTGCTCGGGATCTTCTCCCTCGACCCGAAGGGCGCGCAGGGCGCGATCATCCAGATGGTCAACCACGGCCTGGTGGTCGGGCCGCTGTTCCTGATCATCGGCTACCTGGCGCTGCGGGCGGGCGGCTCGGACAGCCTGAGGGACATGGGCGGCATGGCGTTCCGCGCGCCGGTGCTCGCCGGCCTGTTCCTGATCGTCGCGCTGGCCACGCTGGCCATGCCCGGCTCCTCGAACTTCGTCGGTGAGCTGCTGATCCTCTTCGGCACCTTCCAGACGAAGATCGTCTACGGCCTGCTGGCCTCCGCCGGCGTGGTGCTCGCCGCGGTCTACATGATCCGCTTCTACCAGCGCTCGATGCACTACCGGCTGGGGGCGAACGCCGAGTCGCGCGACCTCGCGCTCGGGCCCGAGCTCAGCGTGCTGGCGCCGCTCGTGCTCGTGATCATCGCGCTCGGCGTCTACCCGAACTTCATCCTGCACCGCACCCAGAACGGCACGGTCTCGAGCCTCGTCGAGGTGAAGGCCGCGCAGGGTCAGCTATCGGCGATCAAATGACCGCGCTCACCGTCCTAGCCGCCGCCAAGGCGCCCCACATCGACTACAAGGGGCTGTCGCCGCTGTTCGCCACCGGCGGCGGCTCGCTGATCGTCCTGATGTTCGCTCTCTTGCCCGGCCGCTTCGTCCAGCGCTGGCTCGTACCGTTCCTCGCGCTGGCGTCGCTGGGCGCGGCGATCGGCCTCTCGATCTGGAACTGGAAGACGGGCAGCAAGACGATCGTGGAGGACGCGCTGGCGGTCGACACGCTCGCGCTGCTGCTCTCGATCCTCTTCTACGTGACGGGCATCGCCGCGATCCTGCTGTCCTGGCGCTCGGTGGCGATGCGCGAGGCGGGCTCGGGCGAATACCTCGCGCTGCTGCTCGGCTCGATCGCCGGCATGTCGATCCTCGTCGCGGCGAACAGCCTGATCACGCTGTTCGTGGGCATCGAGCTGCTGTCGATTCCGCTGTACGTGCTGTGCGCGTCCGAATTGCGCCGCGCCACGTCGTTGGAGGCCGGGCTCAAGTACCTCGTGATCGGCTCGGTCGGCTCGGCCACACTGCTCTACGGTCTGGCGCTGATCTACGGCGCCACCGGCAGCACGGACTTCAGCGGGATCTCGAACGCGATCGGCGACACCGTCAACGTCACCGACCCGCTGCTGCTCACGGGCGTGGCGCTCGCCGCCACCGGTCTCGCGTTCAAGGCATCGGTGGCGCCGTTCCACCAGTGGACGCCCGACGTGTACCAGGGCGCGCCCACTCCGATCACGACCTTCATGGCCGTGGCCACCAAGGCGGCGGCATTCGGCATCTTCCTGCGGCTCTTCGACGAGGCGCTCGTGTCCGTGCAGGTCCAGTGGGGCCCGGCGCTGGCGGCACTGGCCACGATCACGATCATCGTGGGCAACGTGGGCGCGATCGGCCAGAGCTCGCTGAAGCGGCTGCTGGCGTGGTCCGGCGTCGCCCAGGCGGGCTACATCCTCGCGGGCCTCGTGGTGGGCACCCAGCTCGGGATGAAGGCCACGGTCTTCTACCTGATCGGCTACCTGTTCATGAACGTGGCCGCGTTCGCCGTGGTGCTCGCGCGCGAGCGGGTGTCCGAGCACGGCGACGGCATCCGCTCGCTCGAGAACCTGGGTACCGCGAGTCCGCTGCTGGCGGTGCCGATGACGGTGGCGATGCTGTCGCTCGCCGGCTTCCCCGCCACCGTGGGCTTCATCGGAAAGTTCTATTTGATCGAGGCCACCGTGGATGGCAACTACACGTGGCTCGGCGTGATCATCGTGATCGGGTCGATGATCTCGCTCGTCTATTACCTGCGGGTGGTCGCTGTGATGTGGATGACGCCGTTCCGGATCCGGTTGCCGGAGCTGCCGGCGCGGCGCACGCGCGTCCGGCCGGTCAGCGGCTGGTCGCCCGAGGCGGACGCCCGCGCCCAACCGGAGGTCGCGCTCGTGGCGGTGCTCACCGGCGCGGCTGTGGTGTTCTTCGGCATAGTGCCCGCGCCGTTGTTCCATCTCGTACACGACGTGGGCACGTCACTGAGTTCGTTGCTCTGAGGTAAGACAACGGCGCCCGGGGACGCCAACGAGTAGATGGTCCCCACCACACATGGACTATGAATCGGAGGCTTGGCTGGCCGCGCTCCGCGCGAGCGGGTCCGAGCGAGAGGCGGCTACAGCGCGGTTGCACGAGCTTCTGCTGCGCGCCGCGCGCTTCGAGGCGAGCCGCCGCCGCGACTCGCTCGCCCGCGTCGGCGCCGCCGAGCTGGACGATCTGGCGCATCAGGCCGCCGACGACGCGCTCGTGGCGGTCCTGCGCAAGCTCGACACCTTCCGCGGCGACAGCCGCTTCACCACCTGGGCGTACAAGTTCGCGCTGCTGGAGGCGGGCGTGAAGCTGCGCCGCCGCGCCTGGGATGGCAGGGAGCTGCCGCTCGACGCGGAGGGGCGCCCGCCGCTGGCGGATCTCGGCCCGTCGCCGCAGGCCGGCGCCGAGACCAGCGAGCTGCTCGACGCGATTCGCGAGGCGATCGAGACGGAGCTCACGCCTCACCAGAGGGACGTGCTGGTGGCGGTGACCGTGAACGAGGTGCCGATCGACGTGCTGGCCGAGCGCATGGGCAGCACGCGCGGCGCGCTATACAAGACATTGCACGACGCCCGCCGGAGACTCAGAGCCCATCTCGGCGCCCAGGGCCTGCGGGTCGGAGGTTCAGATGCATGACGACGAGCGACTGATCGGCCGCCTGCTCGGCCCGGCCGGGCAGGAGGTGACCTGCGACGTCTGCTTCGAGCAGCTCGACTCATACGTCGAGCTGGAGCTGGCGGGGCGGGACGCCGACGCCGAGCTGCCGGGGATGAGGTCCCACCTCGAAGGCTGCCCGGCCTGCGCAGAGGA
>DATNBJ010000095.1:0-12306 GCA_035572055.1 Thermoleophilaceae bacterium
CGAATTTCCCGGATCAGGGCCGCTTCTGGGAGGTCATCGACAAGCACAAGGTCAATATCTTCTATACCGCGCCGACGGCGATCCGTTCGCTGATGGGCGCCGGCGACCACTTCGTCAAGCGCTCGTCGCGCTCCAGCCTGCGCCTGCTCGGCACGGTCGGCGAGCCGATCAACCCGAAGGCCTGGCTCTGGTACTACAAGGTCATCGGCGGCGGGAACTGCCCGATCGTCGACACCTGGTGGCAGACGGAGACCGGCCACATCATGATCACGCCGCTGCCCGGCATCACGACAACCAAGCCGGGGTCGGCGACCCAGCCGTTCCCGGGCATCGAGGCCGCGGTGGTGAACAAGGACGGCGACGTCGTCGAGGAGGGCGGCGGCTTCCTTACGCTGCGGCGCCCGTGGCCGGGCATGCTGCGCACGCTCTACAAGGAGGACGAGCGCTACGTCGAGGTCTACTGGAGCAAGTACGGCAAGGACGTGTACACCGTCGGCGACGCCGCGAAGATCGACGAGGACGGCTACTTCTGGATCGTCGGCCGCGTCGACGACGTGATCAACGTGTCCGGGCATCGCCTGTCCACGATGGAGGTCGAATCGGCGATCGTGTCGCACGACCGCGTGGCCGAGGCGGCGGTCATCGGTGCCGCCGACGAGGACACGGGCCAGGCGATCGTCGCGTTCGTGACCCTCGAGGGCGGCGGCGAGTGGCCGGACGACATGGACACCGAGCTGCGCGAGCACGTGGCGAAGAAGATCGGCAAGCTGGCCCGCCCCAGGCGCTTCATCCCGGCGGACGACCTGCCGAAGACGCGCTCGGGCAAGATCATGCGGCGCCTGCTGAAGGACATCGCCGAGGGCCGTGAGCTCGGGGATGTGACCACGTTGCGAGATCCCACGGTTACCGAGGCGATCAAGGAAAGGGTGGCAAGCGGGGAGGACTAGCTCCTCCGCGTGACTCGGGAGTCGTGACTCGTGACTCGCTGCGGGGTCTAGTCACGAGTCACCAGTCACGAGTTACGAGTGGCATGATGCCCCGCATGGCCACCAAATTCCTTCTGCCCGAATCCGACATCCCGACCCACTGGGTCAATTTGCTGCCCGACCTTCCGGGCGACCCGATACCGCCGCTCAACCCGGGCACGATGGAGCCCGCGGGGCCCGATGACCTGACGCCGATCTTCCCCATGGGGGTGATCCAGCAGGAGGTCTCGATGGACACGGAGGTCGAGATCCCCGAGCCGGTCCGGGACGTCTACAAGCTCTGGCGGCCCACGCCGCTGTACCGCGCGCATCGCCTGGAGAAGGCGCTCGATACGCCGGCGCACATCTATTACAAGTACGAGGGCGTCTCCCCCGCCGGCTCGCACAAGCCGAACAGCGCGGTGGCGCAGGCGTACGAGAACAAGGAGGCCGGGATCAAGCGGCTCTCCACCGAGACCGGCGCCGGCCAGTGGGGCTCGGCGCTCGCCCTCGCCTGCAAGCTGTTCGACCTCGAGTGCGTGATCTACATGGTGGGCGCGAGCTACGACCAGAAGCCCTACCGCCGCTCGATGATGGAGACCTGGGGCGCCACCGTGTTCCGCTCGCCGAGCGACACCACGGACGCAGGGCGCGCGATGGCAGAGCACCCCACGGGGTCGCTGGGCATCGCGATCTCGGAGGCGGTGGAGGTGGCGGCCAAGGATCCCGACACGAACTACTCGCTCGGCTCCGTGCTGAACCACGTCTGCCTGCACCAGACCGTGATCGGGCAGGAGGCGATGGCGCAGATGGGCATGGCCGGCGAGGAGCCGGACGTGGTGGTGGGCTGCGTGGGCGGCGGCTCGAACTTCGCGGGGCTCAGCTTCCCGTTCGTGCGGCGCGTGCTGCGCGGCGAGGCGAAGACGCGCTTCGTGGCCGCCGAGCCGACGGCCTGCCCGACCCTGACCCGCGGCGCCTACCGCTACGACTTCGGCGACACCGTGGGCATGACCCCGCTGCTGCCGATGTACACGCTCGGCCACGACTTCGTGCCGCCGCCGGTGCACGCGGGCGGGCTGCGCTACCACGGGGACGCGCCGATGCTGTGCGGTCTCGTGAAGGCGGGGGTGATCGAGGCGAAGGCCTACGCGCAGAACGCGGCCTTCGAGTCGGCCGTGAACTTCGCCCGCAGCGAGGGCATCGTGCCGGGCCCCGAGCCCGCGCACGCGATCCGCGCGACGGTGGACGAGGCGCTGGCGGCCAAGGAGGCGGGTGAGGAGCGAGTGATCCTGCTCGGCCTCTCGGGCCACGGCCACTTCGACATGTCCGCCTACGACGACTACCTGGCCGGCCGGCTCGAGGACATCGAGTTCTCCGAGGCCGACATGGAGGCCGCGCTGGCGCGGCTGCCGGACGCGCCGGCTATCGCCTAGAGCCGCCGCGCTTCTTCCGCTTGCGCCGCTGGGCGCGCGCCGACGACTCGTCGTCGGGCCCGTCCGGCGGCGGCGTGCCATTCGCCGGCGCGGGCCGTCCGCCCTCCATCGCCAGCCGTTTCTCCGCCGCGCCCGGCCAGCGCACGGGCTCGCCCGAGTCCCAGGCCGGACCGCGGCCGCCCGGCCACACGTTCGAGATCACGAGGCCCACCGCCACGTACCAGACGAACTGGAGCAGCCCACCGCCGCCGCCCAGCAGCGGGACGGCGTAGAGCACGCCGACGATCAGGCCGAGGATGCCGATGAAGCGGCTGAGCAGGCCGGTGCGCATGGCCACGAGGCTGGTCAGCGCCAGGCCGGCGCCCCACACCACGTTCAGCAGGTAGAGGGCGAGCTGCTTGCCGGTCGAGAAGTGATCGCGGACGATGTTCTCCGCGTGTTTCTTCGGCGCGAGGTCCTCGACGGCGGCCCGGTACTTGTCCGGATCGGTGATCGCGCCCAGGTTCGTGTGTGCGACCGGGTGCTTGACGAAGTCCGACGCGGCGCTGATCACCGCGAACTCGGACATGAAGTTGAGGATCCCGACCGCCAGGCCGCCGGCGATCAGAAGCGCGGGAATGATCTTGGCCACGTCGGCGCGGTGCCGCGCGGCGCGCCAGAGGTAGTAGAGGGCGACGATCGTGAGGATGATCGAGATCGCCTCGAGCACGGCCACCACCTGGAGGGTGGACGCGTTCTTGTGGGCCACGCGCAGCACCTTGTCCGCGTCGCTCGACGAGCTCTTCAGCGCGGAGGCCTTGAGGAAGAACGAGATGAGCAGCAGCACGCCCGCGACGGCGCCCGAGCCGCCGGCGATCTTCATGTACTTCCGCTCCCAGGCCAGCTCCTCCGCCGTCGCGGGGCGGGGGTTCTTCAGCTTGGGGTCAACCCCAGTGGGGACTGCTTCGGCTCCGGAGGTCATGTGTGCCTGGACGGGGACGGCGGTCAGTCCTCGCTGCCACGCAGCTCGTGATCCGATGCCGGTGGCGGCTCGACCTGGCCCTGCCGGGGAGGGTAGTACTCGTGGTCAACAGGCTCCACCAGTCGTGACAGCCGGTCACCGGCCGCGAGCACGAGGTTGAGCCCGGGCGTCATCAGCCGGATCAGCGACTCCACGCGGTCGCGCTTGCGGAGCTGGTCGGGTGTGAGCGGCACGGCTCAGCCGCCCCGCTGATGGAAGAAGAACTCGGGCAGCGCGGCCTTCGCCACCTCGGCGGTCATCTGCTGGGCGAGCTGGAGGTCGCCCGAGCGGACCGCCAGGTCGTCGAGCGTCACGATCCCGGCCAGGGAGTCGCCGTCCACCACCGGGATGCGCCTGATCCGGTGCTGAACCATCAGCGCGGCCGCCTCCTCGATGTCCATCTCGGACTCGGCGGTCACGAGCGGCCGCGTGGCGTGCTCGCGCACCGGCTCGGCCGGGTCCACGCCGTCTGCCACGCCGATCAGCGCGAGGTCGCGGTCGGTGATCAGTCCGGCGGGAAGGCCGTGCTCGCAGATCACCACGGAGCCGACGTTGCGGTCCCGCATCAGCTCGCCGACCTCGCGGAGGCTGGCGGAGCAGTCCGCGGTCACGACGGACTCCGTCATCACCTCGCTGATTCGCACGAGCCCGAATATAACCTGGACGGCCTCCCTGGACGCCCGCCGGGCGTCCAGAGGCGCGTTCGATTGACCCGTTAGTCGGGCCCGCTTACGGTGGACTCATGTCGTATCCCTTCAGGCGACTGGCGGCAGGGACAATCGCCGGCCTCGCACTCTCCGTCCTTGCGAGCACCCCGGCGTTTGCCTCCGTCCGCCCATCCACCAACAAGTGGCCCGACACCGTGGAGAGTGCCCATTTCGTGGTGCACCCCGCACCCGGAGTCGATCCGGGGAAGGCTCAGCAGGTGTCGGACAACTTCGAGGCGGCGTACGCCACCGAGGTCGGTAGCTGGGGCTTCGTCCCCCCCATCGCCGACGGCTCGCTCGGTGGCGACGCCCGGGTGGACGTCTACGTGCAGAACACCTACAACGCCGGCGAGGTCGGCGAGGCGCTGCGCGACGACGACACGGCTGCCACCTCGAGCGGCTACGCGGTGATCAGCCCCGACGCCGCCGACAAGCCCGAGACCGCCGCCCACGAGCTCTTCCACCTGATCCAGTACGCCACCTACACGCGCGGCGCGAAGTTCCTCAAGGAGGGCACCGCCGAGTGGGCCGCCGCCAACGCGACCGGCAAGACCTCCTGGCTCGTCACCTACTGGGACAACCCCGGGCAGTCGCTCGAGTGCCCGATGAGCAGCCCCTGCGCCGGCCCCACCGACCTCTCCTACTCGCGCTGGATCTTCTTCGACTACCTGTCCGAGCGGTACGGCGCCGGGATCGTGAAGGAGATCTACCAGCGGGTCGCCTCGCTCCAGGCCGACAGCGGCAGCGCCGACCTCGACGCCATCGACGCCGCGCTCCAGGCGCACGGCAGCTCCCTGGCCCAGGCCTTCACCGACTTCAGCACGGCCAACGCCTCGGGCGCCTACCAGTTCGCCGGACTTGCCGGCGCGACCAGGTACCTGCACCTGGCGTTCGCGGCGTACACCGGGGTGACCAGCATCGCGCTCGCCCCGCAGGGCGTGTCGATCGACCACCTGGCCGGCGGCTACGTACGGATCCTGAGCGGCGACCCGAGCTCGAAGGTGACCAACTGCGGCGCCGCCACGCTGCACCTGAAGGTCACCATCCCCACCGGCGCGCAGTCGCAGCCGACCTTCACGGACTCGAGCGGCGTCCACAGGCTGAACGTGAGCGGCAACAGCGCAAGCGCCGACCTCCCCTGGACCAACTGCGACGGCACCCAGGGTGTGCTCGCGATCGCCAACTCGAGCCGCACCCAGGACGGCTCGCTGTTCGTGGTGCGGATCTCGATCGACGTGACGCCGCCGAAGCCGGCGATCGGCACGGCCGCGCCGAAGATCAGCCGCCTCAAGATGCCGCTCTGGGCGAGGATCGCGCGAAAGAGCCCCTACCTCTCCTTCCGCGTGAAGTCCACCGGCGCCGGCACCCTCGGCGTGCTGCTGAAGGCGCACTACATCCGCGGCAGCTTCCGCCTCCACGCGGGCACGAACAGGCTGAAGCTGCGCCTGCCGCGGAGCTTCGCCGGCGGCCGGCACCAGATCGTGTTCACCGCGTACTCCACAACCGGCGCGCGCGGCAAGACGGTGAAGCGTCACATCACGATCCGCATGTCGCGCTAGGCGCTCTCTCCGCCACCTGCCAGAATCTCACGGGCATGTCCTCTGAGGACCCCTTCGGAATCTTCGGCGACCCCGAGGAGCTGCGCCGCCGGATGGCAGAGCTCGCGGAGCAGATGCAGGCCGCCCAGCGGGTGACCTGGGCCGACAACGCGATCAAGCTCGCCGTGGACATGACCGTGGCCGGCCTCAACCGCCTGAACCTGCAGGGCAACACCGAACAGCAGGTCGACGAGCTGCGCAGCGCGATGTCGCGGCTCTTCCCCGAGGCGGTCACCCTCGTGCGCGAGGCGCGGGAGGGCCTCGGCACCTAGCCGGTCAGCGTCCTCCCGAGCTCGAGGACGACCTCCACCAGGAGATCCACGTCGCGCTCGGTGGTGCGCCAGTTCACGATCGCCGGGCGGAACGCGACGTTGCCGCCGTACACGGTGGTGCCGAAGAACACGCGGCCGTCCTCGAGCACCATGGCCCCGAGCTTGCGGTTCAGCTCGTCGAGCGCGGCTTCGTCCGTCATGCCCGGCGGGCGATAGCGGAAGCAGACGATGTTGAGCTTCGCCTCGGCGAGCAGCTCCAGCTCGGGCGCCTCCTCCACCGCCGCGGCCACGCGCTTCGTCAGGGCCAGGTGGCGCTCGACCATCGCGCGGTAGCCGTCGCGGCCGTAGGCGCGCAGCGTTGCCCAGGTTGCCAGCGCGCGTGCGCGCCGCGAGGACTCCGGGCCCATGAAGCCGTAGTTCGGGCGCTCCTCGCCGGGCGGCGGCAGGTAGGCGGCGTCGAGCGAGAACGCGCGGACGAGCAGCGTCGGGTCGCGCACGAACGCGAAGCCGCAGTCGTAGGGCACGTTCAGCCACTTGTGGCCGTCGGAGATCACCGAGTCGGCGCGCTCCACGCCGGCGGCCAGCGCCGCCGCCTCGGGCGTCGCCCGCGCGAACAGGCCGAAGGCGCCGTCAACGTGCAGCCAGGCGCCGCGCGCCTCGGCGAGGTCGGCCATCGCCTCGATCGGGTCGAAGTCGCCGGCGTTCACCTCGCCCGCGTTGGCCACGATGATCGCGGGCGCACCGCCCAAATCGCGCAGCTCCGCCTCGAGAGCGTCGGTGTCGAGCCGCCCATGGCGGTCGCGGCTCAGCTTGCGGACGCTGCCGCGCCCGATCCCGAGCATCGCCAGTGCCTTCAGGGCGGAGGAGTGGATGTAGCCGCTCGACAGGACCGGCACAGGCGGCAGCGCCGCGAGGCCGACCTCGTCGACGTCCACGCCATGGCGCTCGCCCCACCAGCGGCGCGCGGCGGCCAGCGCGGTGAAGTTCGCCATCGTGGCGCCGGTGGTCAGCACGCCGCCCCACTCGGCGGGCAGACCGAAGAGGTCGCGCAGCCAGGCCAGGCTCACGGTCTCGAGCCGCGCTCCCAGCGGCGAGCTCTCCCAGATGCCCGAGTTCTGGTCCGTCGCCGACGCCAGCCAGTCCGCCGCCAGCGCCGCGGGCGTCGTGCCGCCGGTGACGAAGTGGAAGAAGCGCGGGCCGCTCGCGCGGGTTGCCGACGCGTGGCTCAGCTCGGCCAGCTCGCGCACCGCCGCCAGCGATCCGGCGCCCTGCTCGGGGAGCGGCCCGCTGACGTTTGCCAGCACATCCAGCGCGCCGGGCGGCTGGAGCGGACCGTCCAGGGTTGCGAGGTAGCGAAGCGCCTCGTCGAGTGCCAGCTCGAGTGCCGGCGTGACCTCAGCGAGCCCCTCGAGCGGGTCGGGCACGCGGCCAGGTTACTCTGCCGCACCGTGGGCCCACTCGAAAGGGCGTGGAGTTTCGAGGCCACGCTCCAAGATCGCTGCGCCGAGCGCACCGCGGAGTTCGACTTCGGCACCGCGCTGTTCCGCTCCGACCTCGCACGCGTGTACGACGAGAACTTCCTGCGCGTGGAGCGCGGCTTCGACGAGGTCAGCGCCCGCCAGCTCGTGTCCGATGCCGACCGGCTTCAGGGAGCGGCGGCGCTCGGGCACCGCAAGATGATCGTTCCGGATGAGGCCGCGGGCCGGCGGCTCGACCCCGAGCTCGCGCAGCGCCGCTTCCGCCGCAGCGTGCTGCTGACGATGGCCTACGCCGCTGGCACGCCCGCTCAACCGGCGCACCCGGTGAGCGAGGCGGGCATGGCCGAGCTGCGGAGCTCACGCCTCGACGCGTTCGTCAGCGATCTCCACAGCCAGGCGGCGCGCCAGATCGTGGCGCACCTGGAGCTGGTGGCAAGCGTGGTGCCCACGCGGGGCTACGCGGTGATGGTCGACGGCAAGGCCGCCTCCTGGTGCGTGCTCTACGAGGAGGGCGGCATCGGCCAGATCGACGACGTGGTGACGATGGGCCGCTACCGCCGCCGCGGCTTCGCCCGTGCCGTGGTGCTCGCGGCGCTGCAGGCGTCGCTCGACAGCGGGAACGACATGACCTTCCTCGTGGCCGACGACGACGACTGGCCGAAGAACCTCTACGCCGAGATCGGCTTCGAGCCGGTCGGGCGCCGCTACGAGTTCACGCGAGCGTAGGAACAGGCCGCCGCGGGACGGGCGACGACTGCACGATCGAGGTCGTGGTGGTGCCGTAGATCAGGAAGCCGTCGATCAGCTCCTCGAGCTCCTCGATCGAGCGCACGTGCAGCTCCATGTAGAAGCAGTCCTCGCCGGTCACCCGGTGGCACTCGACGATCTGCGGCGTCTTGCGCGCCAGCTCGGCCACCTTCGGGAGCTGGCGCGGCGCGGGCTTGATGCGCATCACCGCGCTGAGCGAGTAGCCGAGCGCGCGCGGATCCACGTCGGCGCGGTAGCCGCGGATCACGCCGTCGGCCTCCAGGCGCTGCAGCCGCTCCGCCACCGCCGGCGCCGACAGCCCCACCCGCCGCCCCAGCTCGGCCACCGAGGTGCGCGCGTCGCTCTGAAGCTCCTCGATCAGCTTGGCGTTGATCGCATCGATGCCGTTCGTGGCCATTGGCCGTCGATTATAAGGTGATCACGGATAAACGCCTGGCGAGCACCATGTACAGGCGCGCAAACGCTTGGGAACCTGTTTTCCGTGGAGGCAGTCGCACAGCAGCGCCGGGCGGTCCCCGCCCACGCCTACTTCGTGGGCAGCGCGATCTTCCACTACCTCGGGCCGGCGTTCGCCGTGCTGCTCTTCGCGCGCGTGGACGTGCTCGGGGTCGCCTGGCTGCGGATCGCCTCGGCCGCCGCGATCTTCGCCGCCTGGAAGCGGCCGTGGCACGCGGTGAACCGCCTCACCGTCCAGCTCGGCGTGGTGCTGGCGGTGATGAACTGCTGCTTTTACGAGGCGATCTCGAAGCTCCCGCTCGGCACCGTGGCGGCCATCGAGTTCCTCGGTGTGATCGTGCTGGCCGCGGTCGGTGTTCGCAGCGCCCGCAACGGCATGGCGCTCGCGCTGGCGGTCGGCGGGGTGTACGTGCTCACCGACGTGCAGATCGCCGGCGAGCCGCTGGGCCTCGCGTTCGCCTTCGCCAACGCCGTGCTGTTCGCCCTCTACATCGTGCTGGCGCACCGCGTGGCGCAGCGCGTGGAAAGCGTGGACGGGCTCGGCGCGGCGATGCTCATCGCGCTGGTCGCCGTCACCCCGCTGGCCGGCTGGGCCGCGGCGCCGGCGTTCGCCGATCCGGTGGCGCTGGCCGCGGGCATCGGCGTGGGCGTCTGCTCGTCGGTGATCCCCTACGTGTGCGACCAGCTCGCCATGGCCCGGCTGCCGCGAGCCACCTACGCGCTGCTCGTGGCGCTGCTCCCGGCCACCGCCACGCTGATCGGGCTGATCGTGCTCACGCAGGTGCCGTCGCCCGCCGAGGTCGCGGGCGTGGCGCTGGTGATGGTCGGCGTGGCGTTCCACGAAGGCTCGGAGTGATCCATACGATGCGCGGGTGCGCCCACGCGACGGCATCGATCCTGCGGCCGTCGAGCCCCCGCTCGAGGACTCCGGCCTCTTCTACGGCGCCGATCTGGCCTACGTGCACGACCGCGCTTTCGGCCACGTGGCCCGTGCCGGCGGCCTCACGCTGATCCGCTTCCTCGAGCGGAACGGCTGGGGCGAGGGGCTGGTGGTGGAGCTCGGCTCGGGCAGCGGCATCACCGCGCGCCTGCTCACCGAGGAGGGCTACGAGGTGCTGGGCGTGGAGGTCTCCTCCGACCTGATCGAGATCGCCCGCCAGCGCGCGCCCGCCGCGAGCTTCGAGAACGCGTCGCTGCTCGACGCGGAGGTGCCGGGCTGTGTGGCCGTGGCGGCGATAGGCGAGCCATTCAACTACGCGTTTCACGACCGCGAGAGCGACGCCCTCGGCAACCTGTTCGAGCGGGTGCACGACGCGCTGGAGCCCGGCGGCCTGTTCCTGTTCGACGTGGCCGAGCCGGGGCGCGAGCGCGGCGGCCCGCGGCGCACCTGGCACGAGGGCGCCGACTGGATGCTCTGCCTCGAGGCTGTCGAGTACCACGCCGAGCAGCGGCTCGATCGCCGCATCACCGTGTTCCGCGACGCAGACGACGGCTACCGCCGCAGCGACGAGCTGCACGTGCTGCGGCTGTACGAGCGCACCGAGGTGCAGGACGCGCTCGCGGCGGCCGGCTTCGAGTCGCGCCAGCTGGGTGCCTACAGCGGCGCCGTCCACTTCGGCCGCGGCTGGTCCGGCTGGCTGGCCACCAAGAAGCGCTAGGCCGCGTTCCGCAGCTCGGCCGCGGTCCACGCCTCGGCCAGCCGCACCACCGTGGCGGCCGCCGCCGCCATCTCCTGCAGCGACGCCCACTCGCGCACCGAGTGGTACTCGTGACCGCCGGTGAAGAGGTTCGGCGTGGGCAGCCCGCGCCCGCTCAGTATCGAGCCGTCGGTGCCGCCGCGGCTGGGCTTCCGGATCGGCTCGATGCCCTCGGCGCGGAGCGCCTTGTCGGCCGCCTCGACCGCCGCCGGGAACTTCTCGATGTAGCGCCGCATGTTCGGGTACTGCTGGCGCGCCTCGACTTCGACCCTGGCGCCCGGCGCCGCGGCCACCACGTCCTCGGCCGTGCGCCGCACCAGCTCCACGTGCTCCGCCAGCTTGTCGTCATCGAAGTCGCGAGCGATCAGCCGGATCTCGGCGCGCTCCGGCGTCGCCGCGATCTTGGTTGGATGCACGTAGCCCTCGCGGTCCCTGGTCGTCTCCGGCGAGAGCCGGCCGGCGGGAAGCGCCCCGACCACCTGGGCCGCCAGCTTCGTCGCGTTCACGAGCTTGCCGTAGCCCCAGCCGGGATGCACGTCCACGCCCTGGATCGTGATGACCACCTCCCAGCCGCTGAAGGTCTCGTCCTGGAGCTCGCCGACCTCGGAGCCGTCGAGCGTGTAGGCGCAGACCGCGCCGAAGCGCTCTACGTCGAACAGGTAGGCCCCCTCGCCGACCTCCTCGTCGGGGGTGAAGCCGATGCGCAGGGTCGGCCGCGGCAGCTCCGGGTGGGCAGCCAGATAGGCGACGGCGCTCATGATCTCGGCCACGCCCGCCTTGTCGTCGGCGCCGAGGAGGGTGTCCCCGCTCGCGGTGACCACGTCGTGCCCGGCGGCGGCCGCCAGCGCCGGCATCTCGGCCGGGTCGAGCCTGACGCCCTCGAGTGGCAGCTCGATCACGCCGCCGTCGTAGTCGCGGTGCACGATCGGGTCGACCCCCTCGCCCGACAGTTCCGGGATCGTGTCGACGTGGGCGATCAGCCCGATCACGGGCGCGTCGTCGACGGTCGCCGGCAGGGTGGCGAACACGAAGCCGTTGTCGTCGAGCTGGGCGTCCTCCAGCCCGATCTCGCGCAGCTCGTCCATGAGCATCCGCAACAGGTCGAGCTGGCAGTCCGTGCTCGGGCTCCGGTCGCGGCCGGGCAGCGACTGCGTGTTCACGCGCACGTAGCGCAGGAAGCGCTCGAGCAGGTCGGGCGCGAGCGACTCCGCGATCTCGGATGTGAAGGGCGCCGGGCTCATTTGGGGAGCGCCAACCGTAGCGCTCGGTAGAGGCGTGGTGGCTAGTCCCTAGTGCCTAGTGCCTAGTGGCCAGTCCCTAGTCCCTAGTCCCTAGAGCTGAGGGTCCGAGCCACGAGTCACGAGTCACGAGTCACGCCACCGCTACGCCGCCGCCAGCTCGCCCAGCGCCTCGAGCACCACGTCGTCGTGCGTCTTCGGCGACACCTTCGGGAACACGCGGGCGATCTTGCCGTCGCCGTCGATCACGAAGGTCGTGCGCTCGTTGCCCATGTAGGTGCGGCCGTAGTTCTGCTTCTCGATCCAGACGCCGTAGGCCTCCGACAGCGAGTGGTCGGGATCGGAGAGCAGCGTGAACGGCAGCCCGTACTTGTCGGCGAACTTGCGCAGCGCGGCGGGCTCGTCGGGTGAGGCGCCGAGCACCACCGCGCCGCGCTCCTCGTACTCGCCGGTGCGGTCGCGAATGCTGCAGGCCTGGGTCGTGCAGCCGGGCGTGTCGGCCTTGGGATAGAAGTAGAGGACGACGGTCTTGCCCGCGAAGTCCGACAGCTTCACGGTGTTCCCGTCCTGGTCGAGCAGCTCGAACTCCGGGGCTTTGTCTCCAACCTGCGGCAAGGCGGCTCCTTTCACTTGAGCAGGCGCGACAGGCGCCTGTCCTTGAGTACTCGCCCGCCGGTCTGCTCGGCTGGGCAGT
>DATNBJ010000096.1:0-3099 GCA_035572055.1 Thermoleophilaceae bacterium
CAGCAGGTCATTTCGTTCAGCGGACACCGCTGATTCGCAGTCCCTAGTCACTAGTCCCTAGAGCTTTGGTCAACAGTTCTAGGGACTAGGGACTAGGGACTCGCAAGCCGAGCCAGCGAGGTCGGTACCCTGGCTCTGTGCCCGGGGATCCCGCTCGCGATCGCATCGTTCACTACCTCCGCGAGGCCCATGCGGATGAGCTGTGCCTGGCGCGCACCCTGCGGGCGCACATCATGGTTGCGCCTCGCGGGCCGTACCGGACCGGGCTCGAGGGGTACCTCCACGAGACGCGCGAGCACGCCCGCCGGCTGGACCGCCGCCTTCGCGAGCTGGGTGCCGGCCGCGGGCCGGTGCGCACCGGCGCCAGCACGGTGCGGGACGTGGTGGCCTGGGGCCGGGGCCCGCTGAACGCGATGCGCCGCCACAGTCCCGAGGAGCACCTCCTGCGGGGCGCCAAGGACGGCTGCGCCACGGAGGGCCTCGTGATCGCCACCTACACGGCGCTCGAGATGATGGCCCGCAGCGCGGGCGACACCGGCACGGCCCAGCTCGCCGCCGACATCCGCGCCGACGAGCAGCGGATGCTCGAGTGGCTGCGCCACGAGATCCTGAAGCTCACCGACCCCTTCATCCGCGACGAGCTGGACGAGGGCGAGCCGATCGTGCGCCCGCGCCGACAGCGCGCACCCGGCGAGCGTCACTGGGCCGACTACGACGAGCTCAGCGAGGGCGACGTCCGCCACGCGCTCTCGCGCGCGGACGAGCGCGAGCACCACAGCGCCCGCTGAACGTTTGCCGCGTTCGGACCCGGAAACGCGGTCCGTATGAGCGAACGCGATCCCAAAGAGAAGATCAGAGAGCTCGAGGAGAACCCGCCCGAGCGGATCGAGGACTGGCCGGACGACGAGGCCAAGTACGAGACGTTCGGCGGCCCCGAGGGCGACCACACCTACGAGGAAGGACCGGAGTCGAAGCTGGGACCCTCGTCGCTGCGTCACCACGAGAACGGCGACGTGAGCATCGACGGAGAGAAGGTGGACGACCCGGAGCGCTACAAGGGCGATCCAATCCCGGGCGGCCCCACCGACCCGGACGTCGAGAGGCAGCGCTAGGTCTTCGACTTCTCGCGCGACGACGCGTCCGCCCCGTCGTGCATCTCCTTCAGCTCGCGCTTCAGCACCTTGCCGGTGGCGTTACGCGGTAGCTCGTCGAGGAACTCCACCTCGCGCGGGACCTTGTAGCGAGCCAGGTTCGTCTTCACGTAGTCCTTGATCTCGCCCTCGTCGATCGAGGCGCCCGACTTCGGCACGACGTAGGCCTTCAGCCGCTGGCCGAAGTCCTTGTCGGGCACGCCGATCACCGCGGCCTCGGCGACCTTCTCGTGCTTCGCGATCAGGTCCTCCACCTCGTGCGGGAACACGTTCTCGCCGCCCGAGACGATCATCTCGTCGCTGCGCCCGACCACGAAAAGCCGCTGGTGGTCGTCGAGATAGCCGGTGTCGCCCGTGCTCATCAGGCCGTGCAGCATGTCCTTCGAGCCGCCGCCCGTGTAGCCCTCGAACAGCATCTCGTTGCCCACGAAGATGCGGCCGGTCTCACCGGCGGGCAGCTCGACGCCGCTCTCGTCGTAGATCTTCACGATCGTGCCGCGCGGCGCCTTGCCGGCGGTCCCGGGCGCGGCCCGGAGATCGGCGGGCGTGGCGATCGTGGCCCAGGCCACCTCGGTCGAGCCGTAGAGGTTGTAGATGATCTCCCCGAACTCGTCCATGAAGTTGTTGGCCAGGTCGCCCGGCAGCGCGGAGCCGCTGAGCGGGACGCACTTCACCGTCGACAGGTCGTACTTGCGGCGCGTCTCCTCGGGCAGCTCCATGATCCGCTGAACCATCACGGGAACCATCGGGAGCGACTCGACCTGGTGCTGCGCCGCGCCGGCCAGCGTCTGCTCCGGGTCGAACTTCCGCTGTAGGACGACGGTGGCCGAGAGCAGCATCCCCAGCGTGAAGTGCGCGAAGCCCCAGGAGTGGAACAGCGGCGCCGCGATCAGCCACTTCTGGCGCGTCTTCAGCGGGATCTTCGACAGCAGCGCGGCCGCCGGGTCCACCGTGTCGGGCTGGCTGCGGGCGGCGCCCTTGGGCGTGCCCGTGGTGCCCGAGGTGAGGATCACGGTGCGGCCCGGCTTCTCGGGGGGCACGAGGTCGGACGGGTCACCGGCGTCGATCAGCTCGGCGAGCGTGGGGTCGTCGAGCTTCTCCGAGTCGTGCCAGGCCACGAAGCGCTTGCGCCGGTGGCCGGCGTCCTCGAGCAGCCCGTAGAACTCCTCGTCGAAGATCAGCGCGACCGGCTTCTCGCGCTTCACCACCTCTGTGAGCTGGGGGCCGGCGAACGCGGTGTTCAGGTAAAGCCCGTGGCAGCCGAGCTTCGACAGCGCGGTGACGGTCTCGATGAAGCCGCGGTGGTTGCGCACCATCACGCCGACGTTGTCGCCCTCCACGAGGCCCGCGTCGGACAGCGAGTTCGCCAGCGCGTTCGAGCGCTTGTGCACCTCCTCGAAGGTCAGCGAGCCCAGCTCGTCGATGATCGCGATCTCGTTCGGATAGCGCGCGGCCGAGGCGGCGTACCCGGCGGCCGGCGTCGGACCCCAGCGCCGGATCAGCATGAGCGTGCGCAGCGTGCGGTCCGGGCGCTCGGGCTTGATGAAGCCGGCGCCCGCCAGCACGCGCACCGTGTGCAGCTTGTTCAAGGCCATGGTCAACGGGTTGACCTGAGTCTCGTTGTCGCTCAACCGTTCTCCCTCCACTTCAGCGCGGAGCCGCTCGAGCGACTCCTCGATGTTGCGCCCCACGATCCTTGCGGAAAGCCGGTCGGAAAGCGTCGCCAATAGCCCTCCCGGGGCGTGATAGCTGATCCGCAGCGTGACCTTCGTGGTGCCGTCGTCCTGCTCCCTCAGCCGCCAGCGGCCGCGCTGGTCGATGCCGGTGATGCTCGTCCACGCCATGTCACCGGGCGCGTCGTACTCCACCACCTCGATCAGCCCGCCGACCTGGGCGGAACCCACCTCCATCAGCATCGAGTAGCGCGCACCGCAGCCGCGCTTCTTGC
>DATNBJ010000097.1:0-19509 GCA_035572055.1 Thermoleophilaceae bacterium
AACGAGGCGCCGCGCTTCCGCTACATGAGCGGCGGCCAGGTGAAGGTGCCGCTGGTGCTGAAGGCGGGCTACGGCTTCACCGCCGGCTGGGCGGGTCAGCACACCGGCTCGATCTACGGCATGTTCATGGGCGTGCCGGGGCTGAAGGTGGCGCTGCCCTCGACGGCCGCCGACGCCAAGGGCCTGATGGCCACGGCGATCCGCGACGACAACCCGGTGGCCTACTTCCATCACTACCTGCTCACGCTCGAGCACGGCGAGGTGCCCGAGGGCGAGTACCTCGTGCCGTTCGGCGAGGCGGCGATCCGCCGCGAGGGCTCCGACGTGACGATCGTGGCCACGGGCTGGTGTGTGGACCGCGCGCTGAACGCGGCCGAGCGTCTGGCCGCCGACGGCGTGAACGCCGAGGTGATCGACCCGCGCACTCTGGAGCCGCTCGACACCAAGACGATCCTCGAGTCGGTGGACAAGACCGGGCACCTCGTGCTGGTCGACCAGGCGACGAAGCACTCGTCGGCCTCCGCGGTGATCGCCTCGATCGTCGCGGAGGAGGGCTTCGGCTCGCTGAAGGCGCCGATCAAGAACGTGACGGCGCTCGACGCGACGATCCCCTACTCGCAGCCGATGGAGGAGTACGTGCTGCCCAACGAGGACAAGGTCGTGAACGCGGTGCAGCAGGTGCTGGGCCAGGCACCCGTTACGGCGTAGTTGTGGCGCGGACTCGTGCAAAGGGCGCCCTCGACAAGGAGGGCGCCCTTTCTCTGCTCCGGACGATGTGGCGGATCCGCCACTTCGAGGAGCGCGTCGGCCGGCTCAAGCGCGGCGACGAGGTGCACGGGCTGATCCACCTGAGCGTGGGCCAGGAGGGCGTGGCCGCGGCCGTGTGCGGGCAGCTCCGCGACGACGATCCCGTCTACTCCGGCCACCGCGCACACGGGCACGCGATCGCGAAGGGAGCGCCGCTCGACGGCGTGATGGCGGAGCTGATGGGCCGCGACCGCGGTATCTGCCGCGGCATGGGCGGGTCGATGCACCTGGTGGACCGCGCGCACGGGTTCATGGGCGCCACCGGCGTGGTGGGCGGCAACATCCCCATGGCACTGGGGAGCGCCCTCGCCGCGCGGTTGCAGGGCAGCGACGCCGTGGCGGTCGTCTTCTTCGGCGACGGCGCCGTGCAGGCCGGCCACTTCAACGAGTCGGTGAACCTGGCCACGCTCTGGGAGCTGCCGATGGTCTTCGTGTGCGAGAACAACGGCTTCGCGGAGTTCACGCCGCGGTCGGCGCACACGAAGGTCGAGCGGGTGAGCGACGTGGTGGCGCCGTACGAGCTCGAGCGGGCCACGGTCGACGGCAACGACGTGGGCGCCGTGCACTCGGGCTTCGCCGGCTTTCTGGCGGCGGCGCGCAGGGGCAGCGGCCCGTTCCTGCTCGAGTGCCTCACGCACCGGCTGCGCGGCCACTACGAGGGCGACCCGGCCAAGTACCGCGAGGCGATCTCGAAGGCCGAGTGGCAGGAGAAGGACCCGATCCTGCGCCTGCAGCGGCGCGGCGTCGAAGAGGGCTGGTTCGACGACTCGCAGGCCGCCGCGATCGAGCAGGAGGCTGTCGAGGCCGTGGAGGCGGCGGTGGAGTTCGGGAGGGCGAGCGACTTCCCGGCCGTGGGGCTCGCCGAGGAGCTCACCTACGCGTCATGAGCGAGACCACCTACGTGAAGGCCGTGAACGAGGCGATGGCGCGGGCGATGCGCGCCGACGAGCGCGTGTTCGTGCTCGGCGAGGACGTGGCCGAGGGCGGTCCCTACACGACAACCGCCGGGCTCGCCGAGGAGTTCGGCACCGAGCGCGTGATCAACACGCCGATCAGCGAGGGCGCGATCACGGGTGTTGCGATCGGCGCCGCGCAGTCGGGCATGAGGCCGATCCTCGAGATCATGTTCATCGACTTCATCACGCTCGCCCTCGACCAGGTGGCGAACCAGGCCGCGAAGGCGCACCTGATGTCGGGGGGGCAGCTCACCGTGCCGCTGGTGCTGCGCACGCAGGGCGGCGCCGGGTACCGGAGCGGGGCGCAGCACTCGCAGTCGATGGAGGCGTGGCTCACGCACATCCCGGGGCTGAAGGTCCTGATGCCCTCGCGCGCGTCCGACGCCGCCGGCCTGCTGGCCAGCGCGGTGGCCGACCCGAACCCCGTGGTGTTCGTGGAGAACAAGACGCTCTACTTCAAGAAGGGCGAGGTGGCCGACGAGCCGGTGCCGATCCCCATCGGCGAGGCAACGGTGCTGCGCGACGGAAGCGACGTGACGATCGTCGCGCTGTCGCGCCTGGTGGACGACGCGCTGACCGCCGCCGAGCGCCTCAGCGCCGAGGGCACCGAGGCCGAGGTGATCGACCCGCGCACGCTGGTACCGCTCGATCTCGACACGATCGTGGAGTCCGTGAAGCGCACCAACCGGCTGGTGGTCGCGCACGAGGCCGTGGAGCACGGCGGCTTCGGGGCGGAGATCGTGGCCGAGGTGCAGGCCGCGGCGTTCGACCACCTCGACGCGCCGATCGAGCGCGTGGGCGCCCCGTTCACGCCGATCCCGGTTAGCCCGCCGCTCGAGGACGCCTACCTGCCGGGAGCGGACGAGATCTACGCGGCGGTGCGGAAGCTCGTCAGCTGATCGGCGACGGATGGCGCGGCTCGTACAGGCCGAGCTCGCCGCCGCCGGGCAGCTTGATCGAGGTGAGACGTCCCCAGCGCTCCTCGCTCACATCGCCGAGCTCCACGCCCTTCGCGCGCAGCGCCTCCGCTGTGGCCTCGAGGCCGTCGCACATCAGGTAGAGCTCGTGCCTGGCCTCACCCGGATGCACGGCGAGCTCTGAGGGCAGCGGACCGAAGATCGGCCAGCCGCCGCCGGCGTCCACGGAGTCGAACCCGAGCGTGTCGCCGAGGAACTCCCGCAGCCGCTCGGCCTGCTCGCTGAAGATCACCGCATGAAGTCCGTGGATCATCCGACCAAGCTACCGCGGCATCCATACGATGTGACCTGTGCTTGCCGCGGTCTACGACCGGACCGGCCCGTCCCACGAGGTCCTGCGGGTACAGGAGATGCCCACGCCCGAGCCCGGACCGGGCGAGGTGCGCGTACGCGTGCGCCTCTCCGCGGTGAACCCGACGGACTGGAAGTCGCGCGCACGCACCGCCACCATCCCTGACGCCGGCTTCCAGGTCCCCAACCAGGACGGGATGGGGACGATCGACGCGGTTGGCGAGGGAGTCGAGCCCGGGCGCCTCGGCGAGCGCGTGTGGCTGTACTTCTGCGCCTGGCAGAGCCCGTGGGGCAGCGCGGCGCAGTACTCGGTCGTGCCGAGCGAGCAGGCCGTCCCGCTGCCGGACAGCGCGTCCGACGAGCTCGGCGCGAGCATGGGAATCCCCGCGGTGACGGCCCACCGCTGCCTGTTTGCCGACGGCCCGCTCGACGGCAGGACCGTGCTCGTGCACGGCGGCGCCGGCGCGGTGGGCCACTACGCGATCGAGCTGGCGAAGTGGGCCGGCGCTCAGGTCGCCACAACCGTGTCCAACGACGAGAAGGCCGAGCTGGCCCGCCAGGCCGGCGCCGACGTGGTCGTGAACTACCGCGAGGGCAACGCCGCCGAGGAGCTGCCCAAGGTGGACCGCATCGTGGAGGTCGCCATCAACCAGAACCTGCCGCTGGACCTCGAGGTGATGGCGCCGAACGCGGTGATCAGCGCCTACGCGAACGGGACGCTGGAAGCCGTTCCCGTCCGCGAGCTGATGACGCGGAACATCCTGCTGCGCTTCGTCCTCATCTACACGATCCCGCGCGAGGCGCTCGAGGCGGCGGTCGAGGACGTGTCCCAGGCGCTCCGCGAGGGCGTGCTCACCGAGCTGCCCGCGCACCGCTTCCCGCTCGACCAGATCGCGGACGCCCACGACGCCGTGGAGAACGGCGCGGTGGGCAAGGTCTACGTGGACGTCCCCTGATGGCCTACGAGACGCTGCTCTACGGGGTCGACGACGCGATCGCCACGGTCACGCTGAACCGGCCGGAGCGGCTCAACACGATCGTGCCGCCGATGCCCGACGAGCTCGAGCACGCGATCCACGCGGCGGTGGCGGACCCAAGCGTGAAGGTCATCGTCCTGCGCGGTGCCGGCCGCTCCTTCTGCGCCGGATTCGACTTCAGCGGCGGCTTCCACCACTGGGACGAGGCCATGAACACCGACGGGAAGTGGGATCCCGGCAAGGACTTCGTGATGGCCACCGCGCCGAACATGGGGCCGATCCCGAAGTTCATGAGCATCTGGCGCGCGCCGAAGCCGGTGATCGCCCAGATCCACGGCTGGTGCGTGGGCGGCGGCAGCGACATGGCGCTCTGCGCGGACCTCGTGATCGTGAGCGAGGACGCGCGCATCGGCACCCCCTACTCGCGCATGTGGGGCTGCTACCTCACGGGCATGTGGATCTACCGGCTCGGACTGACGAAGGTGAAGGAGCTGGCGCTGGCCGGCGACGCGCTGTCGGGCACGAGTGCGGCGGAGATCGGCCTGGTGAACGCGGCCGTGCCGTTCGACCGGCTCGAGCAGACCGTGCATGAGCGCGCGCGCCAGCTCGCCGAGATCCCCGGCTCCCAGCTGGCCGCGATGAAGCTGATCGTGAACCAGGCGTTCGACAACATGGGACTGGCGTCCACCCAGGTGCTCGGCCCGATCCTCGACGGGCTGATGCGCAACACGCCGGACGCGCACGAGTTCATCGAGCTCGCCGAGCGCGAGGGCGTGCAGGCCGCGGTCCAGAGGCGCGACGGCCCGTTCGGCGATTACAGCCAGGCGCCGCACGAGGACCAGCCGGACCCGCGCCACGTGATCGAACCGTAAGGAGGGCGGGGACGCGGCAGGCCTTGTGGCGCGGCCGCACGGATCGCCATCTGGTCCGGTGCTCTACCTCTGGTTTTCGGCAGGAGGACGAGAACGCCGTATGGACATGTGTCCAACTACGCGGCGACCAAACCGTTAAGGGTTCACCACCGCGGCGGAGCCGCTGCCGCGGCGCACCGGCTCGGCGGCCGCCTCGAGCCTGCCCTTCGGCAGGAACTCGACCCCGGTGGCGGCGCCGATCTCCGCCGGCTGGCCGAAGCTCTGCCCGAAGCGCGTCTGCAGGTCGCTGCCGTACTGCGCGACGAAGGCCTGCTCGGCGTCGGTGGTGGCCGCGTTCCGCTGAGAGGCGCGCGGCGCCGCGATCGCGTCCGGCAGCGACATGCCGAAGTCGATCCGGTTCAGCAGGATCTGGAGAACCGTGGTGATGATCGTGGCGCCGCCCGGGCTGCCCACCGTGAGGAACGGCCTGCCGTCCTTCAGCACGATCGTGGGCGCCATGCTCGAGCGTGGGCGCTTGCCGCCCGCCGGCAGGTTGGGATCGGGCGAGCCGTCGTTCGGCGGCGCCGGGTCGAAGTCGGTGAGCTCGTTGTTGAGCAGGAAGCCGTAGCCGGGCACGGCCATGGCACTGCCCGCGATCTGCTCGATCGTGCTCGTGTAGGCCACGATGTTGCCCTCGCGATCGACCACGCTCAGGTGGTTGGTCGAGGTTCCCTCCGTGCCGGTCGGCTTCGCTCCGGCACCCGTCGCGCACATCGAGTCGTAGGGCGGCGACGGATCGCCGGGCGCGACGGGGCTCGTGGCGGCGGTCGGACCGATCAGGCAGCGCCGCTCGGCGGCGAACCCCTTCGACAGCAGGCCGTCGAGCGGCACGTCGAAGTAGGACGGGTCGCCCACCCAGCGGTTGCGGTCGGCGAACGCGAGCCGCGTGGACTCGAGGTAGCGGTGCAGCGCCAGGGCGCGGTCGGGCGTCGACATGTCGAAGCCCTCCAAGATGTTGAGCGCCTCGCCGATGGTCGATCCGCCGCTCGACGGCGGCGGCATGCCGTACACGTCGAGGCCGCGGTAGCTCACGTGCGTGGGCTTGCGCCTGAGCGCGCGGTAGGCGGAGATGTCGCTCGGCTTCATCAGCCCGGAGCGCACCGGGAAGCCCAGCGTGTTGTCCGGCGCCACGGGCGGGTGCTGCACGGTGCTCGCCACCGCGGCGCCGATCGGGCCGCCGTAGAACGCGCCCGGCCCCCTGCGCCCGATCAGCTCGTAGGTGCGCGCCAGGTCGGGGTTGCGCAGCACGCTCCCCACCGGCAGCGGCTGGCGATCGGGGCCCAGGAACAGCGAGCGGCTCGAGCTGAACGCGTCGAGCCGGCTCAGGTTCTGCTGCGTCTGGTCGTGGAAGGTCTGGTCGACTGTGAAGCCGTCGCCGGCCACCCGCTCGGCCGGCCGCAGGAGCTTCGCGAGCGGCTGCGTGCCGAACTTCCGCAGCGCCAGGCTCCAGGTGGCCAGCGTCCCGGGCACGCCCACCGCCATCCCGCTCGTGACCCGCTGCGGGGTGAACGGATACGGCTGGCCCGTGCTCGGATCGATGAAGGCGTTCTCGGGGAAGGTCTGCGGCGCGGTCTCGCGCCCGTCGATCGCGACGAGCCGGTGCTCGCGCGCCAGGTAGACGACCATGAAGCCGCCGCCGCCGACGCCGGCCACGTACGGCTCGGTCACGCCGAGGACCGCGTTGGCCGCCACCGCGGCGTCGATCGCGTTGCCGCCCCGGCGCAGAACATCGATCCCGGCGCGAGTGGCGGTGGCGTCGACGCTGGCCACCGCGCCGCCGGTTCCGACCGCGGTCGCGTCCGCCCAGGCCGAGCGCGCTCCGGCCAAGAGCGCAAGCAGAACGGCGAAGGCCACGAGACGGCGCATCCGAGGCGCTGAGTGCCCGCGGCGGCCGCCGGGTAAACGCTAGCCTCGCCGCGTGGCCTCGTTCCCCATCGGCGCGACCGCCACCCTGGCAGAGCTGGAGGCCGATCCGCACCCGCTCCTGGCGCGATTGCGCGAGAGCGAGCCGGTCTCCTGGCTGCCGGCGCTGAACGCCTGGCTGATCACCCGCCGCGACCTCGCGCTCGAGGCCATGCGCGACCCCGCCACGTTCACCGTCGACGACCCGCGCTTCTCCACGGGGCAGGTGGTCGGGCCGAGCATGCTCACGCTCGACGGCGCGGAGCACCGCCGCCACCGCGACCCCTTCGCCCGCCCCTTCCGCCTCGACCCCGTGCGCGAGCGGTTCGCGGAGCTGGTCGAGGACGAGGCGAACACGCTGCTCGAGGAGCTGGCGCCGGCGGGCAGCGGCGAGCTGCGACGCGGATTCGCCGGACCGCTGGCCGCGCGGATCGTGGCCTTCGCGCTCGGCCTGCAACAGCTCGAGACTGCCACGATCCTCGGCTGGTACGACGCGATCGTGGAGGCCACGACGGGGATCTCGGCCGGGAAGCCCGTGAGCGACGCCGGCCGCGGGGCGGCGAGTGCGCTGCGCGACGCGCTCGAGCCGAGCATCGCCGGCGACCCGGGCTCGTCGCTGGTGGCCGCGGCGGCATCGGCGGGCGGCCTGAGCCACGACGAGGTGGCGGCCAACGCGGCCGTGCTCATGTTCGGCGGCATCGAGACGACCGAGGGCATGATCGCCAACGCCCTCTGGCATCTGCTGACGAACGAGGACCAGCTCGAGCTGGTGCGCGCGGAGCCCGAGCTGCTGCCGAGCGCCGTCGAGGAGTCGCTGCGTCTCGAGCCCGCGGCGGCGACGATCGACCGCTACGCGACCCGGGACACCGACCTCGGCGGCGCGCGTATACAGCGTGGCGACCTCGTCACGATCTCGATCGCCGCTGCCAACCGCGACCCGGCGAGCTTCCCCGATCCCGACCGCTTCGACGTCCGCCGCGACAACGCCGGGCGTCATGTCGCGTTCGCCGGCGGCCCGCACGTCTGCATCGGGATGCACCTGGCGCGGCTCGAGGCGCACACCGCGCTGCGCCGAGCGCTCGGCCGGCTGCCGAACCTGCGACTGGCGGCGTCGACCGCGCCGCGCGGACTGGTCTTCCGCAAGCCGCCCTCGCTCGACGTCGACTGGGACGTCTAGCGCGCCGTGACCAGGGCGGTGCCGGCGAGCAGCAGCGCCATCCCGAGCAACCGGTTGGACGACAGTCCCACCTTGTGGAGGCCGAGCACGCCGTACTTGTCGAGCAGCGCCGACACCACGAGCTGGCTCGTGACGGTGGCCGCCACCACCCCGCTCGCCCCGAGCGTGCGCACGGTGACGAGCGAGACGGAGACCAGCGCCGCGCCCATCAGGCCGCCGGTGAGGTAGATCGCCGGCACGTGCGGGATCTTCCGCACCTGGTGAACCTCGCCCGCGAACAGGGCGATCACGAGCAGCACGAGCGCCGACACGGCCGTGCTGATGAACGCCGCGCCGACGATGCTCGTGCGCTTGCCGAGCTCCGAGTTCACCGGCGGCTGCAGGGCGATCAGGCCGCCGACCGCAAGGGTGGCCAGCACGGCGAGAAACCGCGTCATCGCGGCCTCTTTTCACCGCGGCCGGCGCTTACCCTGCCGCGATCAGCGAAAGACGCCGGTGTGCCCGAGCGAGTAGCGCCCCGGCTGGGGGAAGACGCTCAGGCCGTGCGGCCCGCTCCCCACCGGGATCCGCGCGAGCAGACGCCCGGTCACTGTGCTGATCGCGTAGACCACCGCGTCGTAGCGGCCGGACAGCCAGAGCACGCGCCCGTTCGCGGACACGCCGCCCATGTCGGGGCTGCCGCCGCCCGGTATGCGCCACTTGCGCACGGGCCTCTCGCTGCGGAACGAGATCAGCGAGATCGACCCCTCCTGGCGGTTCGACACGTACAGGTAGCGCGAGTCGCGGCTCACGTACAGGCCGTGCGCGCCACGCCCGGTGGGGATGAAGCCGAGCTTCCGGAACGTGTGCGCGCTGATCTTCCAGACGCCGTTCGAGGCCATGTCGGCCACGTAGAAGATCCGCCCATCGGGCGACAGCTTCACGTCCTGCGGCATTGCCGTGCGCCGCAGCGTGAGCCTGCCCACCACGCGCTCGGCCGCGACGTCGACCACCACCATCTGCCCCGAGAACTCGCAGCTCGCGAGCGCGTAGCGCCCGCTGGCCGTGAAGTCCATGTGGTCCACTCCGCTGCAGGGCACGCGCACCGACCTGTGCAGCTTCATCGTGTGCGGATCGCGGAAGTCGAGCTGGCCCAGCCGCTCCGCCACCACGATCGCGTACCTGCCATCCGGCGTGAAGTACATGTTGTAGGGGTCGGCCACCGGGATCGTGCGACCGGGCGCGCCGGTGTGGGGATCGATCGCGGTCAGGCTGTTGCCCGTGTCGTTCGCGATCCAGAGCGTCCTGAGGTCCCACGACGGCACCACGTGCTGCGGCAGCCGCCCCACCGGAAACTGGCGGACGATCTTGTAGGTACGCGGGTCGATCTCGTCGACGGTGTTCGACTGGCTGTTGGGCACGTAGACGAGCGAGCGGTCGCCGCGGTCGGCGGCGACTATCTGGTTCGCGCGATCGGCGGAGTAGATGTCCTTCGGGTCGAGCACCGGCGGCATGCCGGGCAGCGCCAGCTCAGGAGCGTTCGCCGGCGGGAGCGGCACCGGCTTCGCAACGGCGTGGTCCCGGTCGTCGCCGTCGGCACAACCGGCCGCCACCGCGGCGAGCGCGAGCAGCAGGAGGAGCGCCGCCAGCCGTCTCATTGCCGCGGCCGCAGCTCGATGATCGTCCCCACGGTGCCGTTCTGGCCCCTCCCCCCGAAGGCGAGGATGCGACGGCGCTGGGTGACTGCAGCGAGATCCGACAAGGGAACGGGAAGGTGGCCCGCGGGCTCGAGGTGACGGCGAACGGGGTCGAACGCAAAGATACGCCGGGTCGGCGAATCGGGCTTCGTTCCCTTACCACCGATCACGTACACGCAGCAGCCGAAGCTCGCCGCTGCCGCGTGGGTGGTGCCGCGCGGCAGCCGCCCGACCTTGCGCACGGTGTTGTCGCGGGTGTCGAACGCGAACAGGCCGCGCGTGGCGGCCGTGCCGGTGGTGCCGCCGGCCACGTAGACCACTGGCCCGAGCGAGGTGACCGCGGCGTAGCGCAGCGGGTGGGGCAGCCGCGCCACGGTGCGGGCCGTGCCCTTCCGGCTCCAGGCCAGGATGCGATCGCTCGCCTTGGCTCCGTCATAGCCGCCGACGATGTAGGCGGTGCTACCCACGGTGGCCGCCGCGATGTCCGATAGCCCCGTGGGCAGCTTGCCCACCTCTGTGGCGGCGCCGCCGTGGATGCTCACGCGCAGGATTCCGTCGCTCGGCGTCTGGTTCGCGCCGCCGAAGAGGTAGACCGAGCGCCCGATCGTGGCGGCCGCGGCGTCGTGGACCGCCGCCGGCAGAAGGCTGTGCCCGATCTGACGCGCGCCGCGCAGGACCACGACGTCCGCGCGCGACACGTCGCCGGCCGTGAGCCCTCCGAGCAGCACGGTGCGCGCGAGCCCCACGCGTGTGACCGCCGCGTCCTGCTCGGGAGCGGAGAGCTGCCCGACCACGCGAGAGGTGAGCTCCACCGGCCGCACCGCGGCACGCGGCGGCTCGGGACGGGGCCGCGGGGGCTCCTGGTGCTTCCCGCCGCGGGAGCCCACGATCGCGGCGACGATCGCGAGCGCGCCGAGCGCGGCTAGGAGTCCAGCGCGGATACGTCGCTGGCGCACGTGGCGGTCCTTGCCCGCCTGTACGGATTGTGTGCTCTGGTGCGTCACCTGGTGGCCGACCGGCGGAGGTTTCAGGCGGCCAGGCCAGCCAAGCTAACAGGCCCGGCCGAGGTGTCCGTGCAGCACCCCGGCCGGGCCGTCCGTGTGAGCGCGCTCTAGGCGGCGTTGTCGGCCAGGCGCACCCGGGGAGAGAGTGCGACGACCGTGGCGCGCTCGGAACCGCTGAAGCCCGCCTCGCGAAGCTGACGGGCGCGCAGCTCGAGCAGCTTCACGAGATCGGCGGTGGGGACGAACGGGTTGGCGATCGCACGCGAGCCGTCCACCGGCGCGGCGGCCTGGATCGAGCCGGACAGCTCGGCCACCACGACGTCGCCCTTGGGCACATGCGCGGAGTCGAGCGCTGCCAGGCGCTCGATTGCGGCATGGTCCTCGGGCTCGGCCAGGCGGACCGTCAGCCGCTGCACCTGGGAGACCGGCGTCTTGGCCCTGCGATCGATCCCCAGACGCCCGTCCTCGTGCCTGCGGGGATCGCGGGGGAGTAGAAATGACGTCAACATTGTGCGATCCTTTTGTTGTACAGTCCTAGTAGTACAAGGCATACTAGGACCTGATCGGGGAGCCACAATGTCGTACAAGCTCAACTTGTCGGACCTCAAGAGGGACGCGGACACCTCGTTGACGCAGCAGTTGGTGGACCGCTTCGTGGCGGCCATCGAGGCCGGCGAGCTTGCGGCGGGCGACAAGCTGCCCACCACGCGGGCGCTCGCCGAGGAGGCGGGGATCAACCACCTGACCGCCGCGCGGGTGTACCGGCGCCTGGCCGAGCTCGGCTACGTGACCGCCAGCGTGGGCCGCGGCACGTTCGTGCGCACGCTCGCGCCCGCGGCGGACGAGCGCCATGGCGACGACTGGCAAATCTACGCGCTGCCCGACCGCCCGCTGAGCTACGCGGAGCAGGTGCTCTCGGACGCCTTCCACCTGCCGGCCGACTCCGACGTGGTGTCGCTCGCCACCGGCTGGCCGTCCCTCGACCTCTACCCCACCGACGACATCGCGCGGATCACCACCGAGATCTTCGCGGAGGAGGGCCCGAACGCGATCGCCTACCTCGCCTCGGAGGGCTTGTACGACCTGCGCGAGCAGATCGCCCGTCACGGGTCGGAGCAGGGCTGGGCCAGCGACCCGGAGGAGATCATCGTGACCTCGGGCGCCCGCCAGGGCATCGACCTGGTGGCACGGTCGCTCCTCGAGCCCGGCGACGTCGCCGTGGTCGAGTCGCCCACGTTCGTGGGCGCGCTCACCTCGCTGCGCGCCACCGGCGCCCGCGTGATCGGCGTCCCGGTCGACGAGGACGGCTTCGACGTGGACGCGCTCGAGCGGGTGCTCGCTCGCCACGAGGTGAAGCTGTGCATGCTCCAGACCGCGTGCCAGAACCCCACCGGCCGTGACCTCTCGCCGGAGCGGCGCGACCGCCTCGCCGAGCTGGCGATCGCCCGCAACTTCTTCGTCGCCGAGGACGGGGTCTACGCCGACCTGCGCTTCGAGGGCAAGGCGCCCGCCCCGCTGCGCGGCGCCGCGCCCGGGCACGTGCTGCACATCAACTCGGTCTCGAAGACCGTCGGCGGCGGCCTGCGCGTGGGCTGGATCGCGGCACGCGGCCCGGTGTTCGAGCGCCTGGCGACCCTCAAGCAGGAGAGCGACTTCCACAGCACGACCCTGGCGCAGCACATCGCCGCCCGCTTCATGAAGGCGGGCCTCCACCGCGCGCACGTGGAGCGCACGCTGCCCTTCTACCGCGAGCGGCGCGACGCGCTGCTCGACTCGCTCGAGCAGCACCTCGAGGGCGAGTACACCGCCACCCGGCCGGCCGGCGGCCACCACGTGTGGGTCACGCTGAACCGCCCCATCAACGAGCGCGACCTCTATGCGGAGGCCGCGCGCCACGGCGTCACGTTCACCCCGGGCGGCGCCATGACGGCCGAGCGCCACAGCCAGACGAGCCTCCGCCTGTCCTTCTCCCTGCTCGACCCGCCCGAGCTCGACGAGGGCGTGCGCCGGCTGGCCCGCGCGATCAGGCAGGTGCGCCGCAGCCACCGCCACAGCGCCACAGTGCCGCTGTCCTAGGTGCGGGAGCGCCTGACCGCTTCGAGTATTCGCCGGCGCAGGTAGGGCGCCGGCATGACCGGCCGCAGAAGCAGGCCCAGACGCCGGTCCAGCTCGTGCTGGGCGCAACTCGGATCCTGCCGCCGCGGGATCACGCGCCGCTCTCCCTGGAGTCGCCTGCCGATCATCCCAAGGACCTTAACTCTCTAGATGTTTAATGGTTGGCGGGTTGGCCAGGTTTTGCGCGCCAGATATATGCTCGATTAGGTGAGCGAGCCACGGACGCGGCAGTTCAAGCACGACGGCCATCGCCTGGTCTTCGACGATTATGGTCAAGGGCCGTACACCGTTGTGCTCATGCCGGGCCTGCTTTTGTCCCGCAAAATGCAGGATCCGCTGGCGCGCACGCTCGCCGCACGCGGCCACCGGGTGATCAGCCTCGACCCGCTCGGCCACGGCGAGTCCGACCGGCCGCGCGACATGTGGCGCTACTCCATGCCGCTGTTCGGCGAGCAGGTGATCGCGCTGCTCGACCACCTCGAGATCGAGCAGGCCGTGGTGGGCGGCACGTCGCTCGGCGCCAACATCACGCTCGAGGCGGCCATCCGCGCGCCCGAGCGGATGAAGGGCCTCGTGGTGGAGATGCCGGTGCTCGACAACGCACTGCTCGGCTGCGCGCTGGCCTTCACGCCGCTGCTCGTGGCGCTCACCTTCGGCGCGCCGGTCGCCCGCCTGTTCGGAAGGGCCGCGAGCCTGGTGCCGCGCGGGTCGAGCAACCTGATCGACGTCGGGCTCGACTGGATCAGCCAGGACCCGGGCCCGTCGGCCGCGGTGCTCCAGGGCATCTTCTTCGGCCGCACCGCGCCTCCACGTGCCGAGCGCGGCACGATTGACACGAAGACGCTGGTGATCGGCCACCCGCGCGACCCGGTGCACCCGTTCTCGGACTGCGACATGCTCGTCCGCGAGCTGCCGAGCGCCCGGCTGGTGGAAGCCAACTCGATCTTCGAGCTGCGGCTCACGCCGGAGCGCCTGACCGACGAGATCGCGAACTTCGTGGACGAGTGCTGGGCACCGCCGCCGAAGCGGCGCGGCAGCTCGAACCACAGCGCGCGCCGGTCGAGCGGCGGCAGCTCCTCGAAGCGCCGCTCGGGCCACCACTGACTCGACCCGGCCTTTCTGAAGCAAGCCGGGCGCGGCGCGCGACGCGGCCGACAGCTGACCTATCGGCGAGGAGCGGGTGGCGATCCGGCGCCGGTATGGCGCGTTCCAGAGGCCTTCTCCCAGACGAGCGGCGAACCGCGCCGTAGGTAGTCCCACAGGCCGACCGCGATCGAGCCCGTGACGAGCACGTAGTAGTAGGGCACGCGCGTCAGCCGCGATGGCACGAACGGACCCAGGGCAGCGGCCGCGAAGAACGCCACCTGGATCGCGAACGTGACCCAGTAGACCCAGCCGCGGCCGAGCAGCGCGATGTTCGTGCCGAACGCCAGCAGGTGCAGGAACGGCGAGATGTAGCGCAGCAGCCGGTGGGACGCCAGTTCGAAGGCGAACAGCGGCGGGTAGCCGCGCGGCGACAGCATCCCGCCGCGCAGGATGATCCCCCAGGCGCGGTTCATCATCCGGCGCTTGCGACGGAACTCGCCCTCGAGCGTGGGCACCATCGGCTCCTCGGCGAGCGCGTTGGGCTCGTACACCGCGCGCAGGCCGCGGCGGGCGAGCTTGTAGGGCAGGGTCAGGTCGCCGGTGAACGGGTCACCGAACTCGTAGTCGCCGCGGCGCATCGCGTAGATCGCGCCGTTGCCGGCGGTGATGCCGCCGAGCTGGGACTCGAACGTGCGCACCGCCATCTCGTAGCGCCAGTAGGCGCCCTCCTCGTTGGTGTCGCCCTCCGAGCGCGTGAATCGCAGCTGGCCGCACACGTAGCCCACCGCCGGGTCGGCCAGCGCGGCCACCAGTGCCCGCAGCGCGTCCGGGGCCCAGAGGCTGTTGGCGTCGGAGAACGCCAGCACCTCGCCGGTCGCGCCATCCACTGCGATGTCCTGCGCCTGCGCCTTGCCCGCGCGCGGCAGGTCGAGCACGGCGTGCGCTCCCGCCTCCCCGGCGAGCCGCACCGTGTCGTCGGTCGAGCCGTCGGAGGCCACGATCAGCTCGAGCCTGTCGGGCGGGTAGTCGAGCTCCAGCGCGTTGCGCACCTTGTCCGCGATCACGGCCTCCTCGTCGTAGGCGGCCACGATCAGCGACACCTTCGGCAGCTCGCGCACGAACGCGTGGGGGCGTCTCGCCTTCAGCCGGGCGAGCAGCCACAGCACCAGCGGATAGCCCACGTGCGTGTAGACGAGCAGGGCGGCCGCCAGCCAGAACAGAACCGCCACGACGATCACGCGCCGAGCTCCCGGTAGAGGGTGAGCGTGCGCTGCGCGATCGCGTCCCAGGAGTAGGGACCGGCGGCCGCGCGCGCCGCGGCGTCGGCGAGCCGAGCGCGCGCGTCGTCGTCTCCGAGCAGCTCCGCGATCGCCGCCGCCAGCGCCTCCTCGTCGCCCGGCGGCACGAGCCGCGCGGCGCCGTGCCGCTCGGCCACCTCCACGAAGCCGCCCACGGCGGACAGCACCAGCGGCTTGCCGAACGCCAGCGCCGTGTAGAGCACGCCCGACTGGTCGATCTCGCGGTAGGGCAGCACCACCAGGTCGGCGCGGCGGAAGTACGCGGGGATCTCCGGATCGGTGACGAAGCGCTCCACGAAGCGCACGCGATCGCTCGCGAGGGCACGCAGCGGCGCCATGTCGATCCGCGGCATGCCGACCACCCACAGCTCGGCGCCCTCCACCCGCTCGAACGCCCGCAGCAGCACGTCCACTCCCTTGTAGTTGCGGATCAGCCCGAAGAACAGAACGACCGGCCCCTCGACCGCGGCAAGGTCGTCGGGAAGCGGCGGCTCGTCCGGCTGGCGCGTGAGGTAGTCGAACGCGCCGTGCGGGATCACGTGCACGCGGCTCGGGTCCGCGCCCAGCCGTTCTGCGCCCTCGGCGCCGTGCCGCGAGTGCACCACCACCGCATCCATCGCGCGGAGGATGCGGCGGCGGACGGTGGCCTGGCCGGGACGCGGCTCGTGGAACAGCACGTTGTGCGCGGTGAGCAGGCGCGGGCGCTTCGGCGGCAGCAGCGCGAAATCGAGGGGCTCGACCGCCAGCCACTGGTAGTGCACGACGTCGGCCGCCCCGACATGCCGGCGCAGGCGCAGCATGTCCGGCACGTGCTCGGCCAGCTTCACGAACCGCCGTCCGGGCGCGCTGAGGCCGCGCTCGGCGGTGCGCCGGTAGAAGAGCTCGTTCACCGCGTAGCCCTCGCCGGCGGGCACGGGCCCGTAGAGAAAGCGGCTCGTGACCAGCTCGACATCCGCGCCGGCGCGCGCCAGCGCTGCACTCAGCGAGTGGTCGTAGGGCGGGCTGAACGCCGAGGGGTCGACGATTTGGACGCGCACTTCGCAAGGATTCAAGCGTGCTCCTGTCCTACTGCGTCGTGAACACCAACAACCGCGAGCTGCTGATGCGCTGTCTCGACGCCATCGAGCGCACCCTGCCGCAGCGCCTCGAGCACGAGGTGCTGGTGCTCGACAACGCCTCCGACGACGGCTCGGCGGCGGCTGTCGAGGCGCTGGGACGCGACATCCGGCTGTTCGCGCTCGACAAGCGCACCGGCAAGGCCGAGAACGACTCCACGCTCCTGAAGGCGGCTCGCGGCCGCTACTGCCTGCTGCTGAACGAGGACGCCGAGCTGCAGCCCGGCTCTGTGGAGGCGCTGATCGAGGCGCTGGACAACGACCCCCGCGCGGCCAGTGCCGCCGCCCAGCTGCTCAGCCCCGACGGCAGGCCGCAGCCCTGCGCCTTCCGGCTGCCCGGCGTGGACACCGCGCTGATCGGCGCGCTCTTCCTGCACAGGTGGCTGACCGTGGAGAGCCGCGGCACGCGGACGCGCGAGGTGGGCTGGACGCAGTCGAGCGCGATGATGGTGCGCCGCGCGGCGGCAGAGCAGGTGAGTTGGCTCGACCCGGACTTCTTCGTCTACTCCGACGAGACCGACTTCTGCAAGCGGCTGCACGACGCCGGCTGGCGGATCCTGTGGGTCCCGGCGGCTCGCGCGATCCATCACGACCAGCTCGCCAGCGACGCGGAGGGCGCCAGGCGCCGGATCGTCGAGTTCCACCGCAACCGCGACCTCTACATGCGCAAGCACCACTCCGAACGGGCGGCGGCCGTGGCTCGCCGGCTCAACGCATTCCCCTACCTCGTGCGCGCCGCGGCCGCCGTGGTGCTGCCCGGCCACAGCCCCAGCCGCTACCTGCTGAACGCGCGCCAGGCGCTCCGCCCCTCGCTCGGCGAGGGCATCCGCGAGGCGGCGGAAGAGCGCAACCGGCGCGCAACCTTAACCGCGTAAAAGGTCTCGTTTCCTAGGATGCTGCCGAACATGCTCCGTTCCGCTGCCCGCTGGGCGCGGCGTCGCTGGTACTTCGTGGCCCCCCTCGTGCTGGTTGTGGCGGGGGGCGTCGTCTTCCTCACCTGGGGCCAGCGGCCGGGCGACGTGCTGAACACGACGGTGCCGTTCACGGCGCCGCCATCCACCACGACGCCGGCAACGCCGCCGCCCGTGACGAAGAAGAAGAAGGCGCCCGACACGGTCAACTGGCCGATCTACGGCTACGACCTCCAGCGCACGCACTACCTCCCGGCGGCGGACGCCAAGAACGTGAAGCCGCCCTTCCGCTCGATCTGGACGCGCATCAGCGGCTCCCTCATCGAGTACCAGCCGGTGCTCTTCGGCAACACGATGTGGTTCACGAAGAACGACGGCGAGGTCTGGGCGCTTAACACGAAGACCGGCAAGACGCTGTGGACCAAGAAGATCGGCACGCTCGCCGCCTCCTCGCCGGCCTACCAGGACGGGATGGTGTTCGCCACCACGCTGAGCGGCAAGATCACCGCGATGGACGCGAAGACGGGCCGCGTGGAGTGGGCGCGGACCCTCGGCGCGCGCACCGAGTCCTCGCCGCTGGCGATGCGCGGCAACATCTACTTCGGCGCCGAGGACGGCCACGTGTACGCGATGCGCGGCAGGGACGGCAAGGTCCTCTGGACCTACAAGACGAGCGGCGACGTGACCGCCGGCCCCGCCTACTCGAACGGGCGCCTGTACTTCGGCGACTACGGCGGCAACATGCAGGCGATTCGCATCGGCGACGGCTCGCTCGTGTGGAAGCGCCACGTGGCCGGCCTGCCGTTCGGGCGCTCGGGCGGCTTCTATGGCACGCCGGCGATCGCCTTCGACCGCGTGTACGTGGGCAACCTCGACCGCAAGGTCTACTCGTTCTCGGCCGCCGACGGGCAGATCGCCTGGAGCCACTCGACCGGCAACTACGTGTACGCCCCGCCGGCGGTGGCCGCCGTGCCGGGCGTGACACCCAGCGTGTACGTCGGCTCGTACGACGGCCGCTTCTACGCGCTCGACGCGCGCACCGGCGCGCCGCGCTGGACCTATCCGGCCGGGGACTCGATCTCCGGAGGTGCGAGCGTGATCGGGCGCGTCGTCTACTTCTCCACCGTCCACACGCACAAGACCTTCGGCGTAGACGTGGAGAGCGGCAAGCTGGTCTGGTCGTTCGGGCACGGCGCGTACACGCCGGCGATCTCGGACGGCCAGCGGCTCTACCTCACGGGCTACTCGAGCGAGTACGGGCTGGTTCCGAGGTCGCCGTAGCGGGCACCCGCTCTCGCCGAGGCGGGCCGCGGCGGAACGCGATGCCGAGCCCGAGCAGCGTCCACGTGAGCGGATCCTCGAGGAAGTCCGCGTAGAGCAGCGTGTGGAACGCCAGCGCCGAGAAGGCCGCGGCCGCCACCATGCGCCCGATCTGCCGCGCCGTGGGCGGCCCCGGACCGCGCAGCGCCAGCAGGCCGCCGAAGAGAAGCTGGAACGAGGCCACGAGAAGGAACACGTAGACCGCCAGGCCGATCACGCCCTGTTCGGCCGCCACCGTGATCGGGATCGTGTGCGAGGCCGAGGCCGCCTGCGCCTCGCTCTTCTTCTCCCGCGCCCGGAAGCGCTCGGCGAACGAGCCCGAGCCGTAGCCGTACACCGGGCGGTCGCCGAACATGCGCAGCCCGCCCTTCATCAGGTCGAGGCGGCCGCTGGTGGCATGGTTGAGCGACTTCGCCGAGTGGCCCTGGAGATGGACCCACGACGGCGTGGCGATCACCACGACGGCCGCCAGCACCACCACCACACCCACGATCGCGACCACCGGCTTGGCCTTCCAGCGGACGGCCGCCAGCACGGCGAGTCCCACCAGCAGCGCGGCGATGCTCGACTGCGAGAACGACAGCACGAGCCCGGCCCACAGGAGCGCCAGCAGCGCGGCCAGGCCGAGGATCACGCGATTGCGCGTGCTCCACAACAGGAGGGCCGCCAGCGCAACGGTCACGATCGCCAGGAAGCGCCCGTAGATGTTCGGGTCGAAGAACAGCGAGTTGACCCGGAAGTAGGACTGGAACTGGTTCGACTCGATGACCTTCGGGTTCCAGAGGAGCTGGCGCGTGTCGTACTCCCAGAAGCCCACGAGCACGAACAGCCCGGCCTCCACCACCAGCACGCCGAGCGCCCAGCGCATCAGCCGCTCGGTCCAGTCGAGCGACGTGATCAGCTTCAGCAGCAGCGCGAACGGGATGTAGAAGAACGCGACGTTCTTCACGGCCGTCTCGAAGTCGCTCGAGTAGGAGGCCTGGATC
>DATNBJ010000098.1:0-4407 GCA_035572055.1 Thermoleophilaceae bacterium
CACGATGCCGGCCCGGATCGCGCCGTCGGGCTCGAGGCCGAGCAGTGTCGAGATCTCGAGGGCGTAGTAGTTGCCGTGCCAGACGGCCACCTGCTCGGCGGCGAGCTCCTTCGCCACGTCGAGCGGATTCCTGTCCTCCACGGAAAGCATCAGCGTGGGCACGCGGTCGCTCGGCCGGCCGTGCACGGTGATGCCCTCGATCGCGTCGAGTCCTTCGAGGAGCTTGGCGAACAGCGCCTCCTCGTGCGCGCGGATCTCGTCGTAGCCCAGGTCCATCACGTAGCGTGCCGCGGCGCTGAGCCCGGCCAGGCTCTCGAACGGAAGGGTGCCGAACTCCCAGCGCTCGGGCACGGTGTTGGGCGACGGCCGCAGCTTGTCGGGCTCGAGCCACTCGAGCAGCTCCGGCCGCGCCCAGAGGATCGACAGGTGCGGGCCGAACCACTTATAGCCGGAGCAGACGAGCGCGTCGCAGTCGAGCGCGCTCACGTCCAGCTTGCGGTGCGGCGCCGCGTGCACCGCGTCGATGTACACGCGTGCGCCGGCCTGGTGCGCGACCTTCACGATCCCCTCGAGGTCCGGCACCGCTCCCACGGCGTTGCTCGCGGCGGTGACGGCGACCCAGCGGGTCTTGTCGCTGAGCACCGCCTCCACGGCGCCGGCGGGCAGGTCGAGCGTCTCCGGGTCCGGCTCGGCGAAGCGCACGGTCACGTCCGCGCGCTTCGCGGCGATCAGCCAGGGGGCGACGTTGCCGTCGTGGTCGAGCCGCGTGCAGACGATCTCGTCGCCCGGCTCCAGCGTCCGGCCGATCGCTGCCGAGAAGCAGATCGTGAGGCTCGTCATGCTCGGCCCGAACACCACGCCGCGCGGCTCGCCACCGAGGAACTCGCCGGCCACCTTGCGCGCCTCGTCCACCAGCGCGTCGGTGCGTTCGGCGGCTTCGAAGGCGCCGCCGTGATTCGCGACCGCGCCCGAGCGCATGAACTGGGACATCGCCTCGATCGCGGTGTCCACCGGCTGCGATCCGGCGGGCGCGTCGAAGCGGGCCCAGCCGTCGCTCAGTCCGGGAAAGCGGTCGCGGTTCACGCCCGCCACGCTACCTGGCCGGCGGCGATGGTGAAAGCCACGAGCGGCACGCCGGGGCGGTAGACGATGTGCGTGTGCGAGGGCGCGTCGAGCACCACCGCGTCGGCGCGGGCGCCGGGCGAGAGATGGCCCACGTCGTCGCGTCTCAGCGCTTTCGCGCCACCGAGGGTCGCCGCCTGGAGTGCCTCGTCGGCGGTCATGCGCATGTCGCGCACCGCCAGCGCGATGCAGAAGCTCATCGAGGTCGTGTAGCTCGAGCCCGGGTTGCAGTTGGTGGCGATCGCCGTGGTGGCGCCCGCGTCGATCACCCGCCGCGCGTCCGGGTACCGCTCGCGCGTGGAGAAGTCGGTGGCGGGGAGGAAGGTGGCGACGGTGTCGGAGCTCGCCAGCGCCTCCACGTCTTCGTCCGACAGGTACGTGCAGTGGTCCGCCGACGCCGCGCCCATCTCCACCGCGAGCTGCACGCCGGGTCCCTCCCCGAGCTGGTTGGCGTGCACGCGCAGGCCGAGACCGGCCTCGCGGCCCGCTTCCAGCACGGCGCGCGACTGGTCGGCGTCGAACGCTCCGCGCTCGCAGAACACGTCGATCCAGCGCGAGTGCGGCGCGCAGGCCGCGAGCATCTCGCCGCACACCAGCTCCACGTACTCGTCCGCGCGACCGTCGTACTCGGGCGGCACGAGGTGCGCGCCGAGGAAGGTCACGTCGTCTGTCAGCTCGCCCGCCACCTGGCAGAGCCGCCGCTCGCTTTCGGTGTCGAGCCCGTAGCCCGACTTGATCTCGATGTGCGTGATGCCGGCGCGCAGCGCCTCCTTGCGCCGGGCGCGCGCCAGCTCGAGCAGCTTTTCCGGGCCGGCTGCGCGCGTCGCCTCGGTGGTCACCGCGATGCCTCCGGCCCTGTACGGGGCGCCCGCCATCCGCGCGGCGAACTCCTCCGAGCGGTCGCCCGCGAACACGAGGTGCGTGTGGCTGTCCACGAAGCCGGGGATCACACAGCGGCCGCGGGCGTCGAGATGATCGTCCGCGGCGGCCGAGCCCGCGCGCTCGATCGCCGCCACGCGGTCGCCGTCCAGCACGAGCGCGGCGTCGCGGACGATGCCCAGCGGGCCCTCGCCCAGCGACGGGTCGTTCGTCACCAGCAGGCCGATGTCGTCGACCACCAGCGTGCTCATGCCAGAGCGGATGCCAGCTCGGCGGCCACGTCAAGGCGGGTGTGCGCGCCGTCGCGCACGATCCAGTCGCCGCCCACCATCACGTGGCGCACGTCGCCGGCGCCGCCGGCGAACACGGCCGACTCGATCGCGTGCGCGATCGGGGTGCCGGCGAGCCGGACGCCGTCCAGTCCGATCACGGTGAGGTCGGCCAGCGCGCCCTCCTCGATCCGCCCGCCCTCGGGCCAGCCCAGGCTCGTGTAGCCACCCTCGGTTGCCGCGCGCATCAGGTCGGGTGGGCGGTGCTGCCCACGGACGCCGGTCGCGAGCCGCTCGTCCAGCTCCACGGCGCGCGCCTCCTCGAGCTGGTCGATCACGGCCTGCGAATCGCTGCCCAGCGCGAGGTAGGCGCCCGCCTCGCGCAGCCGTCGGGCCGGGCCGATGCCGTCGGCCAGGTCGCGCTCCGTGGTGGGGCAGAGGCAGCAGCAGGCGTCCGCGCCGCCAAGCAGGGCGACGTCGCCGTCGCTCAGGTGCGTGGCGTGAACCGCGGTGAAGCGCTCGCTCACCGCGCCCGCGTCGGCGAGGATCTGGGTGGGCGTGGCGCCGTAGGCCGAGTAGCACTCCTCGTTCTCCTGCACCTGCTCGGACACGTGCGCGTGGAGCGGCGTCAGGCGGTCGTTCGCCCAGGCCGCCACCGTCTTCGCCGAGTCCGGGTCGACCGCGCGCACGCTGTGGATCGCGGCACCCACGCGCGCGTTCGGTCCCGGCACCAGCGACTCGACGCGCTTCACCCAGGCCTCGGCGTCGCGGTCGGCGAAGCGCTTCTGCGGCTCCTCGGGCTCCCTGCCGATCCCGCCGTGCAGGTAGCACGCGTCGATCAGCGTGATGCGGATGCCGGCCTGCGCGGCGGCCTCCATCACGGCCGCGCCCATCGCGTTCGGCTCGATGTACGGCGTGCCGCCGGCGCCGCGGTGCACGTAGTGGAACTCGCCCACGAGCGTCATGCCGGCCAGCGCCATCTCGCCGAACGTCGCGCGCGCCAGCGCCAGGTAGCTGTCCGGGTCGAGCCCGCCGAGCGACGCGTACATCTGCTCGCGCCAGGTCCAGAACGAGCCCTGCCCGCCGTGAGTGCGGCCGCGCAGCGCCCGCTGGAACGCGTGAGAGTGCGCGTTGGCGAAGCCGGGGACGGTCAGTCCGTCGAGCCGCTCGGCGTCGTCCGGCGGCGTTCCCACCCCGCGCGTGAGCGAGGCGATCTTCTCGCCGTCGGTCTCGATCACGAGGCCCGGCTCGGCGCGCTCCGCGCCCAGCCAGGCGAGCTCGCACCAGTACTTCGTCACGAGCCCACCCGCTGTACGAGCTCCTCGGCCCTTTTCACGAAGTCGTCGCGCTGGTGGCGCTCGAACTGCTCCCAGGTGGCGAGGCTCGTCGGATCGGCGCGGTCCACGAACAGCACGCCGTCGAGGTGGTCCAGCTCGTGCTGGAACGTACCGGCGGTCAGGCCGCGCCGCACCTCCTCGTGGGGGTTGCCCTCGCGGTCCAGGTAGCTCACGCGCACGTTCACGTAGCGCGGCAGGTTGCCACGCAGGTCGGGCACGGACAGGCAGCCCTCGTTCACCTCGAACGTCTCGTCATCGACGGGCTCGATCTCGGGGTTCACCACCACGGTCAGCGGGATCGCCGGCTTGTATGGGTAGCGGGGGTTGCCCGGTCGCACCTCGGCCACGAACACGCGCAGCGGCTCGCCCACCTGGTTCGCGGCCAGTCCGGCGCCGTTCGCGTCGCGCATCGTGTCGATCATGTCGCCGATCAGTTGCTGCACGTCGTCTGAGCGCAGCTCGTCGAGGGCCAGCTCGCGCGCGCGTGTGCGTAGGACAGGGTCGCCGATCGTCCGGATCGGACGGATGCTCATTGGTGGTCGCCTCGGCAAGTACGGTCGCGTTCGGCGGCTGCGAACCCTCGCCCGGCTCTCGCTCGCCGAGCCGCGACCGTATTTCCGTCGGAGACCACTACGCCATCGGGATCCGCACCCCGCGCTCGCGGGCCACGGCCAAGGCGTCCTCGTAGCCCGCGTCGGCGTGGCGCATCACGCCGGTGCCCGGGTCGCTGGTCAGCACGCGCTCGAGCTTCTCCTGCGCGAGGTCCGTGCCGTCGGCCAGGCAGACCATGCCCGCGTGGA
>DATNBJ010000099.1:0-2413 GCA_035572055.1 Thermoleophilaceae bacterium
TCACCCTCGTCTCGCTGGCGGACACGATCTCGACCGCGTCGGCGTTCGCCGAGCGCACCGGCCAGGAGGTGCACGGCAACCAGGAGATGATCGGCATCGGCGCGGCCAACCTCGCCGCCGGGCTGTTCCAGGGCTTCCCGGTGAGCACGAGCGGCTCGCGCACCGCGGTGGCTGAGCAGTCGGGCGCGAAGACTCAGGTCACCGGCCTGGTGGGAGCCGTGACGATCGTCCTGATGCTCGTTCTGGTGCCGGGGCTGCTGCGCAACCTGCCGCAGCCGGTGCTGGCGTCGGTGGTGATCGCGGCATCGCTGTCGCTCGCCGACCTGCCCGGCACGCGGCGCCTCTGGCAACAGCGCAAGACCGAGTTCTGGCTGTCGGTCGCCGCGTTCCTCGGCGTGGCGCTGCTCGGCGTGCTGCCCGGCATCGGGATCGCGGTGGCGCTCTCGATCTTCAACGTCTTCCGCCACGCGTGGTGGCCGTACCAGGCCACGCTCGGGCGCGTGCCCGACATGACCGGGCTCCACGACCGCAGGCTTCACCCCGATGCGGAGGAGCTGGCCGGCCTGACGATCTTCCGCTTCGACGCCCCGCTGCTGTTCGCCAACTCGCGCACGTTCCGCGACCAGATCCGGCATCTGGCCCGGCAGCAGCCGCCACCCACCTGGATCCTGGTTGCGGCCGAGCCGATCACCGACGTGGACACGACCGCCGCGGACATGCTGCTCGACCTCGACGAGGAGCTGAACGCCGCCGGCACCTCGCTCGTGTTCGCCGAGCTGAAGGAGACGGTGCGGGCGAAGCTCGAGCGCTACGAGCTGATCGGCCCGCTGAACCCGATCCACTTCTATCCGACGCTTGACGAGGCCGTGGAGGCCTACCGCGAGCAGACGGGCGCGGACTGGACCCCGCCCACCGGGACGGTGCCGGAGGTGCAGGTGTGACGGCGAGCGCGACCGGCTGGCCGGCCCTGTTCCGGGACGCGTTCAAGCGCTCGCTGAATCCCATGGCCCTCACCGACGCCAACCGCGTGCTGATCGACGTGAACCCCGCGTTCCTGAAGCTCCTCGAGCGTTGTCGTGACGATCTCATCGGGCGGCCGCTGTGGGAGCTCGTCGAACACGGGCCGCTCGCGTCCCCCGAGCAGTGGCGCCAGGCGCTCTCGCGCGACGAGTTCACCGGCACGGCGAACCTGCTGCGCGCCGGCGGCGAGACCGTGGCCTGCAGTTCGCCGGCTATCCCGAGACCGTCACCGGCAGGAAGCTCGTTCTGTTCGTGGCGCTGGTCGCGTCGCGCTGGGGCGGCCAGTTCCGCCGGCCGCTCCCGAGCGGGGACAGGCGCACCCAGCTCTCGGATCGTGAGCTCGAGGTGATCCGCCTGATCGCCCACGGGGCGAGCGGCCCGGAGATCGCCGACGAGCTCGGCATCAGCTACAACACGGTCCGCACCCACGCCGCCAACGCGATGGACCGCCTGGGGGCGAGGTCGCGCGCGCACCTGGTGGCCAAGGTGCTGGGCGACGGCACGGTGCTGGGCTGAAGATCACGCAACGGCGGGATGTCGCTCGCGGTCGCGCGCGCGAGGATGAGAGGCCACGCTCACCTGTGCCAGCCGCCGCCAGGTTCACCCCATTCGCATGAGGACCGGCACCGCGGCCATACCTAGGCTCGCCGCTCCAGCGCTGAAAGGAGCATTCCCATGTGTCGATGGATGGCGTGGCTCGGTCAGCCCGTCCTGGTCGAGGAACTGCTGTTCAACACCCAGCACGGCATCGTCGACCAGAGCCTGCACGCGCGGATGGGCGCGGAGCCCACGAACGGCGACGGCTTCGGGCTCGGCTGGTACGGGCAGGGCGAGGGTCCCGGCCTCTACCGCAGCGTGTCGCCCGCCTGGTCCGACCAGAACCTGCGTGAGCTCGCGTCGCACATCGAGTCGCCCCTGTTCTTCGCGCACGTGCGGGCGGCGATCGGCTCGCCGGTGCAGGAGACCAACTGCCATCCGTTCCGCCACAAGAACTGGCTGTTCCTCCACAACGGCTATCTCGAGCACTTCCACGAGCTGCGGCGCGACCTGATGCTCGCGGTGGACCCCGGCCTGTTCGCGGACGTGGTCGGCTCGACCGACACCGAGGTGGTGTTCAAGCTCGCGCTGACGAACGGGCTGGAGGACGACCCGATCGAGTCGCTCGAGCGAACCGTCGGCATAATCGAGGGCGTGGCCCGCAAGCGTGGACTGGAGCCGCTCGTTCAGGGGACCTTCGGGGTCTCCGATGGGGAGTGCCTGTGGGCGGTGCGCTACGCGACGCACGGCAAGGCGCGCTCGCTGTTCGCCTCGGCCGACGTGGAGACGATTCGCAAGCTCGCGCCCGACAATGAGCGCGTCCAACGCTTGCGCCCGGACGACCGGGTGATCGTCT
>DATNBJ010000100.1:0-2864 GCA_035572055.1 Thermoleophilaceae bacterium
CACCGGCCGGGGCCTGAAGCAGGTGCTCCCGGACGTGGCCAAAAGCTACCGCGAGCAGCGCGGCTCCATCCTGCGGCGTGCCGCGCTGGTGCGGGAGCGCGCCCTCGCACGTCGTGGCGGCGTCCGGGGCGGGCTCAAACCCGGCGGGGTCCAGCGTGAGGCCGAGGCGGTGCGCGGCCTGACGGCCGCGGCGGCCCGGACGCATACGGATGTCGCGAGCTTCCGGTTCACGCAGGCCGTCGACCTCCTCCTCACTGTCTATACTCGCACTGGTGACTCCACGTATCTGGTGCCCGCGCGCGCCGTGCTGGACTACCTGGTCGATTCCGGCGATGCTGGCGTAGCCGCCAGCGCGCGGGACGATCCACCGGAGCTGGTGCGTGCCGGGCTGCTGCGCGATCTCGTGTCCGCGTGGTCGGTCACTGGGGAGTCGCGCTATCGCGACCAGGCGCGGGACGTGGCCCGACGCCTCAGCAGCGATGTCGGCCGCACGGCCGACCGGACCGTGTTCGCCGACCGCGATGCGTATGTGATCGGGTCGATCCTGGACGCCGCGGTGGCGGTGAGCGACTCGGGAGCCGTGGTGCGTGCGCGCGCGGCGTTCGACACGCTGCTGCGGCGCGTGTACGCACGGGGGCGCGCCGTGCGCCACGTGGCCGGGTCGGGCTCGCCAGTGCGCGCGCTGCTCGAGGATCAAGTGCAAGTCGCCTGGGCGTGTCTCGCCGCCCGTGAGGCCACGGGCGAGGCGCGCTACCTGGAGATCGCGGAAGATCTCATGCGGCTGTTGGAGCGCGATTTCGCCGACTCCGGATCGGCGGGCTATTTCGACGCCGCGGCCACCGACCCAACGGCGCCGGCGCTCGCCGAGCGGACCAAACCCGTGCTCGACGACCTACTCCCCGGCGGCAATGGTTGGGCGGGGCGTGTGCTGCTGCGGCTCGCTCGAGCCACGGGCGACGCGCGGTATCGGCGGCGTGCCGAGGCCACGCTCGAGGCCTTTGCGGGCGCCGTCGGCGGCGAGGGGCTGCGGGCCTCGAGCTACCTCGCCGCCGTGCAAGAGCTGCTCCGGGATCACTAACCCGGTTCCCGTTCGCAACATCCAGCCCTTTGACCCGCCTGTAGCGTGACGCCCTAATCTCCATGCAGGTCTCATGGATGTGAGGGGGGCACCCCCTGACGCGGAGGTGGTAGCCCTCGTGCTCGCCGGCGACACCGAGGCCTTTGGCATCGTGATCCGTCGCTACGAGGCAGGTCTGCTGCGGTTTGCCACCCGGATGCTCGGGAGCCGGGACGCCGCCGCGGACGCGGTAGCTGAAAGCTTCGTCCGCGCCTACCGTCACCTCGCGAGCTGCCGGGAGCCGGCGCGGCTCCGGACGTGGCTGTATCGCATCGTGACGAACCGGTGCAAGAGTCATCTGGTGCGTCGGTCAGTCGCGGACGTGCCACTCGATGACGCGCCGCCCGTGGCGGACCCAGCCGACACCGAGGCGGATCTGGAGCGGGCGGACCAGCTCCTCCTCGTGGAGCGGGCGCTTGCGGGCCTGTCGCCCGACAAGCGCGAGGCGTTCGTGTTGAAGCACGTAGAGGGGTTGAGCTACGAGGAGATGGCTGCAGTCACTGGTGAGCGCATTCCGACGCTGAAGATGCGGGTGCATCGTGCCCGGGAAGCGCTGCTGAAGGTGCTGGAGGACCACGCATGAGTGTGATCGACCCGAGAATTCATCAGGCGCTCGATGGCGAGCTCGCGTCGGAGGCCGTGCCGGCCGAGCTGCGCCGCACCGTGGCGCAGCTCGCGGCGGCCGCGGATCTTCTAGCGGCGCTTCCCCCCGGTCCGGCGGCGAGCCTCGAGTCGCGCGTGATGGCGGCGATCCGCCGCCCGGCGCCGTCCCCCGCGCGGCGTGTGATCCGCTGGCTCGTGACCCCACGCGCGATCGTGCTCCGAGTCCGCCCGGCCTGGAGCGTGGCGTTCGCTGCGGTCGTCGCCGCGCTCACACTGTTCACGGCGGACGACGAAGGCCCGGAGCTGGCGGAGCACGAGGGGATCGCGCAGTTCGTGGGCCGATTCCCCGAGGCGCAATCAGTGCACGCGGTCGGCACGTTCAACGACTGGCGTCCCGGCTCCATCGCGTTGAAAGACCAGGACCACGATGGCGTGTGGCGTGCCACGGTGGTGCTCCCGGCCGGCACCTACGAGTACATGTTCGTGGTGGACGGCGAGCGTTGGGTCCCCGACCACCTCGCGGAGCGCCTGGTGGCCGACGACTTCGGCCGCGAGAACTCAATCGTCATCGTCCGGCCGGCCCGTCGATGACGCGCTGGGTCGTGCTCGCCTGGGCGGCCTTCCTGGCCGGCCCGCTCGCCGCCCAGTCGGTGCGCGGGCGCCTGGAAGGCCGCATCCCGAGCCCGGCGATTCCAGCGGTCGACTCGCTCATCCAGTTTGCGTCGCAGGAGGGGCTTCCCACCGAGCCGCTGATCCAAAAGGCGCTGGAAGGGGGAGCGAAGCACGCTACCGGGCCGCGCATCGTCGCTGCCGTGCAGGTGAGTCTGGGGCAGCTACGCGACGCGCGCGACGTGCTGGTTCGCGCGGGCGACCAGCCGCCGGTGCTCCCGGCCGAGATGACTACGGTAGCCTGGGCGCTGCGCCGGGGGTTGCCCGCACCGGTGGTCGAGCGCGTCGTGGCCGCGTTGGCGCGACCGCCGCGGGCGGCCGCCATGCACGCCGTCGCCGATCTCGTGGCCCATCGCTTCGATCCGGATTCGGCGGCGGGGCTGATCATCGAGGCCGTCCGTGACGGCGTGCCCCGGGAGCGTCTCCTGGACGTGTCCGCGGCCGTGCTGCAGCAGGTGCAGCGGGGGCACACGCG
>DATNBJ010000101.1:0-3802 GCA_035572055.1 Thermoleophilaceae bacterium
GCCGCGGATGTCGGCCACGGTGTGCGAGTCGAGGATGCGCGCGGCCACGAGCGGGTGGCGGCGGATCTCGTTCCAGTCGCCCTCGTCGAGATCGTCCTCCTTGGTGAGCACGTTCTCGGGCACGCCGAGCTTGCCCAGGTCGTGCAACAGGCCGCCGATGCGGACGCGCTCGATCACCTCGTCCGAGAGCCACATCTCGCGGGCGATCAGTTCCGCGTAGCGCGACACCACGCGCGAGCTGCTCACGGTGCCGTCGGCGCGGGATTCGAGCGCCTCCGCCAGCGCGAGCACCGTCGCCAGGTAGTCGTCGGCGCCGCCCTCGTCGCGGCTCCCGCCGGTGAGGCCGACCACGTCGGCAACCTCGGGGTTGTGGATCACGGTGCGGTCGCGGCCGAGCTCCTTCGCCGCGTAGAGAGCCTGGTCCGCGGCCAGGAAGAGCGACTCAGGGGTACGGCCGTGCCGCGGGTAGACCGCCAGCCCGAAGCTGATCGTGAGCGACGGGCCGTCGCCAGACGCGTCGCGCACCGCGCGGCGCAGGCGCTCGGCAAGCATGTACGCCTCGCGCTCGCTCGTCTCCGGGACCACGAGCGCGAACTCCTCGCCGCCCACGCGCCCCGCGCTGTCGATGCGGCGCTTGGCGGCGCTCATCGCCGCGGCGACCGTCTCGAGCGCAACGTCTCCGGCGCCGTGGCCGTACAGGTCGTTGAGCTGCTTGAAGTGGTCGAGGTCGCCGATGATCAGGCTCAACTCGCGGCCGGAGCGCTTCGCGCGCTCGAGCTCCCGCTCGAACGTCTCCTCGAAGCCGCGCCGGTTCAGCAGGCCGGTGAGCACGTCGGTGCGCGCGGCTGACTCGAGGCCGCCGACCACGCTCTCGAGCTGGCCCTTGAGCGCGAACACGAGCACGGTCGCCACGCCCATCACGCCGACGGTGATCAGCCAGCGCGACACGTCGCCGTCACCCGGCTGGTCAGCCAGCACCGCGGACGCGTAGGCCGTGGTGGCGAACACCACCTGCACGGCGGTCTGGAGCCTGGAGAAGAAATAGGCCGCGTAGAGGACGATCAGCACGTAGAGCAGCGCAAAGTGGGATGAGGCGCCGTCGTGCCAGACGGCGGCGGTCACGAGCGCGGTGCCGAGCGCAAGCAAGAGCTGGAACGGCCAGCGCGTCAGCAGCAGCCGGCCGCGCAGGCGATAAGCGAACGCGAACGAGGCGAGTGTGGCCGCCACGGAGGCGATCGGTGCCCCGATGCCCACCTCGGGAACGTCCACCGCGCGCGGGAGGGCGATGGACATGAGCGCCAGGGCCGCACCCGCGAAAAACAGGTACGCAAGCGTCCTTGCCATCGTCGTCCGGTCTGCGGTGACACCCCTGAGGCCACGCGGAACAGCGACGTTGTCCGTGGCTCGCGAGTCCATCGGAGCCATGAGTTCACTATCTGCGCGGTCGCGCGTTTGCGCAATTCGTCCATTCGTCCAGACCTAGACTGGCCTCCATGCGCACAGGGCGCGTGCAAATCGCGCGTTTCGTGGCCGCGGTCCTGATCACGAGCGGCGTTCTGCTGCTGGTGGACGTGGCGATCACGCTGGCGTGGCAGGAGCCGATCTCGGCCCTGATCGCGGGGCACGAGCAGTCGCAGCTCCGCCACCAGCTCACGCGGCTCGAGCGGCTGTCGGCGGCGGACGAGCGCGCGCTCGCCGCGATCCGCGACCAGCCGGCGGGGTTCGCCGCCCTGGCCGGCAGGGCCCAGGAGCGGGCGCGCAGCGGCCATGCGCTCGGGCGGATCTCCATGCCCAGCCTGGGCAGCTCATACGTGGTCGTGCAGGGCACTGACGGGTCGAGCCTGCGCAGGGGGCCGGGCCACTACCCCGGCACGCCGCTACCCGGGCAGCCGGGCACGGTGGCGATCGCGGGCCACCGGACGACCTATCTCGCGCCATTCCGCGACATCGACGAGCTCCACCCGGGCGACCAGGTGGTGCTCGAAATGCCGTACGGCCGCTTCGTGTACAGCGTGGAGCAGACCCGGATCGTCAAGGCAGATGCCGTTTGGGTTACGAAGCCCGTCGGGTACCCCAGGCTGGTGCTCACCGCCTGCCATCCTCTTTACAGCGCCAGCAAGCGCATCGTCGTGTTCGCAAAGCTCACGGAAGAGGAGTCGCGGGACTCGAGCAGAAGAACGAGCCCCACGATCAGCGCGAGCGATATCAGGAACACCACCAGCCAGTAGACGACCTTGCGCACTTGAGCAGCATGGTGATCGACCTTCACTCACACGTCCTGCCTGGCATCGACGACGGTGCTGCCGACATCGAGGAGAGCCTCGCCCTCCTGCGCGTCGCGGCCTATGACGGCACCACCGCGCTGGCGGCCACCCCCCATCTGCGGCCCGACTACCCACGCGTGCATCTGGACGACCTCGCGGGCGCCGTCGCCTCCGTGAACGAGCGCCTGCCGGACGACCTCGGCCTACGTGTAATCCCGGCCGCCGAGGTGGACCTGCTCTGGTCGGCATCGGCCAGCGACGACGAGCTGCGCCTCGCCTCGTTCGACCAGCGCGGCAGCGACCTCCTCGTCGAGACGCCCTACGGGCCGCTGCCCGAGAACTTCGAGGAGCTGCTGTTCCGCCTGGTGGAGCGCGGTTACCGGATTCTGCTCGCGCACCCCGAGCGCAGCGTGGCCTTCCAGCGCGACCCGGCCCGCCTCGCGCGCCTCGTGGAACGCGGCGTGCTGATCCAGATCACACTGCCCTCGCTGATGTCCGCCAACGGCAAGTCCCGCTCACGGGCCCTGGCGTTCGATCTGATCCGGGAGGGACTGGCCCACAACATCGCCAGCGACGCCCACACCCCCGGCCCGGTGCGGCCGCCGCGCCTCGGCGCCGGCGTGGCCGCCGCCGCGCAGGTAGCGCCGGCCCGCGCCGAGTGGATGGTCACCGACGCGCCGGCCGCGATCCTCGCGGGCGAGCCCCTCCCGGCCCCGCCGCTGGAGACGCCGCGCATGGAGCACACCGCCCGCTCGCGCGGGAACCGCCTGAGCAAGCTGCTGCGGCGCTAGTCGCGCAGCGCCGCCAGTCGCGCAACGCCGCCAGTCGCGCAACGCCGCCAGTCGCGCAGCGCGGCTAGTCGCGCAGCGCGGCTAGCTCAGGAGCGAGAACCAAGCAGTTCCGCGGGACGCAGGTCTCGACGCGTGCTCTGCACGCGAGAGACCGAGGACACGGAAATGCGCCGGTTCGCAGCCCTGAGCTAGTCGCGCTTGGCTGCGGGGAGGTCCTCGGCAAAAATGCGCTCGAGGATCGGCTCGGGATCCTCGATGTGGAAGTCGTCGCGCAGGTGCGCGGCCACCTCCTCGCGCGAGCGCCCGGCGACCGCCATCTGAAGGGCGACCAGCCGGGCATTCTCGAGATGCTCGTCGCGCTCGCCCGGCTCGTCGGGTGACTCAACCGGCCGAAGGGCCGGGCGGGGTTCGCCTGGCGGCGGCATAGGGCGGACCCGCTCCGCGGGCCCTTCGCCCAGCTCATCGCTCAACTGCTGGGCCGCCTGTCCGAGCGAGCGCACGAGCTCGTCGAGCTGGCGGCGTACCTCCTCCGTCTGACCCAGTCGCTCGAGCACGGACTCCGAGCGGGCGACGATCGCATCGCTCAGCTCGGACATGCGCAGGACCCGCTCCTGCACCATCCGATCGGCCCGCTCACGCGCCTCGCGGAGCCGCCTCTCGGACTCTTCGTCAGCCTCCCGCCGCCTGGCTGTCGCGTACTGCTCGGCGTCCTGCTTCATGGCGCTCGCCATGCTCTCGGCGGCAGCC